>JBCCTM010000045.1:0-14709 GCA_039198535.1 Pseudomonadota bacterium | reverse complement strand
TTGAAATCGGGGGGCAGGTCACTTGTGATTTCCACAAAGTACCAGTCCGGCGAGGCGACACGCTTGAGCCAACTTTCCAGTGTATCGCCATGCTTACGATCGTTCGCCAACGCTGTGTCGAACATCCATCGCTCGAATTCGTCTTTTGACGCGATGAGCATCAGCTCTGGCATGATCCAATTCTCGGTCGGTCGATCGAAGCCCCAAAGACTGAAGCTATGCAAATCTAGCGTCCGGGCTAATTCCGCTCTCATCACCGCGCTCCTAATCCTGCTGGAAGATCGCCCACGCCGCCCGGCAGCCACTTTTCCGCCAATCGATGGAGGTTCTCGACCAATTCGGCCCTTGTTCGCGAACTCGCGATCGTCTTGCTCAGTGCCGAGTGAAACTTCCTGGAAACCTCCCAAGCCTCACCGCCCTCGCTGCCGTCCTTATGCGTCACTGTTCGGTCTGTTCCTGGGACCTTCAGATGCAGCTCGCCGGTCTTCGTCCGGTAGTCCAAGCCACGGATCTCCGCGGCGGTGACGTCGAGATTTTTCCGCATATGCGGGACCTGCTCAAGCATCAGATGCTCGTGGAACCCGCCCGGGCTGCGAAGGCGACCTTTCATCGCGTCCTGGCAGCTCCTCCGCGCCCAGCACGCGTCGAAATCAGCGTCTGGCAATGAATCGAAAGCATGTTCGAACCGGGTCGTGGGCCCACCCGAGAAATCGAGCCCCTTCGCAGCGCGTTCACCCTCCGGAATACGATCGTTATCCGGCACGATGTCTCGGAAAAACGCCCGCTCCGCACTGATCTCGGCCTTGGACTTCGGCCTCGGCCGCTGTCGCACCACCTCGGACAGTGTTTGACCCTGCACCGACGCTTGGTTCGCCAACCGGCGTGTCCGTTCGGCCTCGGTTCGGAGCCCGCTGAGACCCGGCGGATGGGAGTCGAGCGTCGTGGGCGCGGCTATTGCGCCGCGGCCCGGGTCGTCGTCGAGCCGTTCTACAACGCCGTCGCCGCGCCATTCGCCTTCCTGGGGAGGCATCCGCCCACCCCGCGGTCCGCCCGTCGTCACCGGAGCCGCGCCGCCGAAATCGTCGAAGTCGTCGAAATCGTCGCGGCGGAAGGCGCGGTTCAGATCGTCGAGGCCGCGGCGGCCCTCTTCGACCACGCCGCGGGCGATGTCCCGCGCGATGCGGCCGCCGGGGTAGTAGGAGGCGATGCGGCTCGAATGCTCCGCCTGCGTCTCCCAGGCCTCCCGCTCCGCGCGCCTCAGGCCCTCGATGTCGAGGTCCCCGTCCAGAAAGGCGCGGCGCTGCGCCTTGAGCGCCTCCTGTGAGCGCTCGATGGCCTCCACGCTCTCGATCAGCCGCTCTGGCGCGTCGGGCAGGCCCATGACGGTGTCATAGGCGCCCGACGCCACGCCAGCGCCGACCCTCTCCACGGTTCGAAGGAAGACGCTGGCGCCGGATTGTCGCCTCCGCTCGGCCGCCCGATGCGCGGCGAACAAGAGAAAGCTCTCGTGACGCGCCGCAGTGTACTGCTCGGGATCGCTGACCAGGGCGCCAATCCAATGCCGGGGGTCGATGGGCTTCCCGTTCGCGTCCCGCCGTCGGCCGGACTCGGTTAACGCCACGGACGGAGCCGAACGGATCCCACTGACGACCGCCCAATCGTAGAAGTCTTCCTCCAACGGCGTGAGCCTGGACTGGCGCGGCAAAGGCGCCCCGCTGGCCCAGAGGCTGAAGGCGGCCTCAATCTCCTCCCGGGTCGCGGCGGGAGCGGCGGGGATTTCGCGACCGTTCCAGATGGCGTGGCCCAGGGCGCCCGCGGCCTCGCCGGTCTCCCAGGCTTGGTCGCCCAGCTCCTCAGCCAGTTCCTCCACGACCTCCTGGCGCACCCGCGCCGCGGTCTCCGCACGGCTCTCGCGTGGCGGATCGTCCGGTTCCTCTTCCGCGCCGCCCGACAGCCAATCCCAAAAGCCTTGTTCCGCGTCGCTCTCCTCGACGAGCGGCGGTTCGCCGGGTGCTGGCGGCGTCTCCGCGCTAATGCGATCAGAGGCGAGGCGCAGAGGAATCGCGCGCGCCTTTATTGGGTCGACTTCGGGCGGGCCGGCCTCTGGCGGATCGTCTTGGTGGCGGGCCAGGAGGACGGGCGGCGTCTCCACGAAGCTGGTGGAGACATCCGACCGCCTGCGCGCCTTCTCCCGATGCCGCTCCGCGTCGGGGCCGGATTTCATGGCTAGAGCGAAATCCTCGGCCTGATCCGCCTTATCGAGATAGGGCAGGTCGGGCGCGTCCGGGCCCCGCGCCGGCCGCCGCTCCGCCCGTGCGGTGGGCAAAGCTTGCTCTCGCCGGCGCACCAGCTTGCGCAGGGGTGGGACGGCGCCTTGCGTGTCCCCCGCGGCTGCGTTGTCCCGCAGCGCCGCATGGTCCTCTGCTACTTCGGCCCGCTCGGGAGCAGGCAGGCTGGCGCCGGAGAAGCCCAGCGCCCCGGCGACGGCCCGCCCCCCGATCATTTGCCCGAGGTCGTCGAAGACCTTCTCCTCGGCCGTCCGCCGCTTGGGTTCCGCGCCATTGGGTTCTGCGTCTTGCGAGACGGCCGCGTCAGCCTTTTTCGCCGCTTGCGCTTCGAGCAAGTCGTCTAGCGCTTTGTCTGTCTTCTCCGTTTGCGACAGCTCAGGCGCGTCGTCTTCAGGCGCGTCGTCGCCGGGGTCGTATTGCGGCGAAAGATCCGGCGCGTAGGCGGACCTTAGCGGCTTCCGATGATCTTCGGCTTCCTCGCGGCCCACGTCCTTTTGATCCTCTTTGGGATGCAAGTTCGCAAAGCTCAGCCCTTGCGGCGGCGCGAGGCCTGTCACTGGGTCCGGGTGGGCGGCCAGCTGCTCCTCTTGCGGTTGCTCAGGCTCAGGGATGCGCAGGGCTGAGCGGAAAGGATCGCGCCGTCGCCGCTTTTCAGCGTCGCGATCGTTTTTCGGGGTGAGGGGAAAATGCGATGACATGGTGCGGGCTACAATTCATATGCGTGCGAAAGTGCACGCATCCGATATGGGATACTATGGGTTAACAAAGCGCTAACACGCGCCACTGGAGCGCCTCTCGCCGAAACCAATCGGCGACCTGCTCGCCATTCGGGGCCGGCGAACAAAGTCCGTTGCGAGACGGCCAACGTGCAGAAAAACCCTTAGGCCCAGAGCTGCGGCGCACCCGGCTTACTTGTCGACGCCCAGTCTTTTCTCCAGCGCTTCCAAGCGTTCTTTGATCCGCTTGGTTTCGGCGTCATAGGCCAAGACAGCCTTCTGACGCGCCCACCGATCGTCAATTTTCTGGTGGTATGGAGAGAAACCGCACCGGCGCTTTTTGTCGGCCTCCCGCGCCTCTCGCTTCGCCCTGGCTTCCGGCGTTTCTTTCGAGCGGCCGATGAACGTCGTCACAATCGACCCGCCGCAGAACCGTCGAAGCTCCAGATCCCGGCGCAGGCGTTCCACCTCGGCGAGCCCCCCTGCTTGGTTCCCGGCGCTTCCGCCGCCAAGACCGCCGCTCGCCCGAAAGCCGACGACTTGGGTCACCTCATCGCGACTTGAGGGTCGGATGTTCAGCGTTAGGTGGCCACGCCGCGCGTAGACGCTGATGCTGGTCGGCGCCAATCCGAAGCCCGCCTCGCAGCGCCGTGTCGCCGATGCCTTTGAGCCATAGGTTCGGCGGAAAGGATCGCCGCTGACAGGCACGCAAATGGAAGCCGCCGGGTCCGGCGCGCCGCCTCCGATCTCGTCAAACTTGTATACCGTCCACCCCGTCCGGCCCTGGCGATCGAGGCGCAAAAAGGAAACCGCGATGGTGCGATCATCGGGGGTGTTCACCCTCTCGCATCGGCCCCCTCTGACTTCCTCGAAGCCCCAAGTTCGGTAGCCCGACAGAAGCCCGCCGCTTTGATAGAAGGCGGCGTAGACATTAACCGTTCCGCGGTTGCAGATCGTTATCGAGCTCTGCGCAGCGGCGGTTGAGACAGAGGCGATGACGGACAGCGCGCCCACGACCAGGGCGGATAAACCAAAAGAGACTGCACAGCGCTTGTTAAGAGAAAATCTCATCGACGCCATCGGGACCCTGCTCCGTACTGCTAAAACAATACCACACAAGGTGACTTATGAAAGCGTCCGCGGTTTTCGGGGTGAGGGGAAATTGCGATGACGTGGTGCAGGCTCCAATCCATATGCGTGCGGCAAGGCACACATCTGATATGGGAAGCTATTCGTTAACGAAGTCCTATGACGCGCCAATGGAGCGCCTCTCGATGTAACCAATCGGCGACCTGCTCGCCATTCGGGGCCGGCGAACAAAGTCTCGGGAACTCTAAAGAGCGATTGGCGCACCGGGGAGGATTCGAACCCCCGACCCCCAGATTCGTAGTCTGGTGCTCTATCCAGCTGAGCTACCGGTGCGTGGGCGGGGGGTAGGGCCCCTCGCCGAGCCCGCGTATCTAGCGGTGGGGCCGAGGGTTTGCAAGGACCTCTCGGCGCCGGGGGTGACGCGGTTGTGCGAGGAGGCGGGGCCCCGGCGAGGCGCGCGCTCTACCCTCCGCCCCGGGCGGCGTGGACGCCTCGGCAGATGGCGCGGGCCACGCAATCCGCCGCCGCGGCGCCGATCAATGAGACCAGCGCCGGCGACGAAGAAACCCCGGCCTGTGAGCCGGCGGCGGCGGGCGGGGCTAGGGCGAACACGGTGTCGCCATCGAATGACGTATGCGCCGGGCGGACGGCGCGGGCGAAGCCGTCTTGGGCCATGATCGCCACCCGATGGAGCGCCGGCGCGTCGAGCGGGGCGGAGGTGGCGACGGCGGCCAGCATGGTGTTGAGTTGCGGCCCGGCGGGGCCGGCGCCCAGATCCGCGCTCACTTGAAACTTGGCGTCCGGCGGAAAAGGCGCGCTCGGGGCGGCCCGCGCCGGGTCAGGCCGCGCGCCGCCAAACTCGGGCGCGCCGCGCCAGCGCCGCTCCAGATCCCACGCCCAGAACACGCCGGTGGAGGGGTCGCCGTCCCTGTATGGCGATCCCACCGGGTTGATGGCCACCAGCGCCGCCACGCGCAATCCGCTCGGCCAGACCAGCGACGCCTCGCCGAGGCCGCCCGGATGGAGGCCGGCCCGGGCGCCGCGCCCTGCGCCAATGGACCCAACCGCGCTCTCGCTGGCCCGGGAGGCGGCGTTCGCCAGCGCACCCTCCGCCAGCGCGCCGTAATCCGGCGGCGGGGCCGCGCCGGGGGCCGAGAGCGGGAGATCATAAAGGCAGGCCGCGGGCGCGATGGGGACCGGCGGGTCGCCCGGGGACGGCTGCAGGCCGACGCCCTCCGCGGAGAGCCGGCGGACCACCGCATCCGCCGCCGCCAGGCCAAACACCGAGCCGCCGGACAGCACCAGCGCATGGGCGGCCGCCACCGTGGCGGAGGGGGCGAGCAGATCCGTCTCCCGCGTGGCGGGCCCGCCGCCCCGCACATCCACCGACGCCGGCCAGAGCCCCGCGCAGCGGATCACCGTCACGCCGCTGCGCGCGGGCGGCTCGGCCTCCGCATGGCCCACGGACAGGCCGGGAATGTCCATCAGGCCGTTTGCGGGCCCAGGCTGCGGCGCCTCTTCGGAGAACGCGGAGGCCAACGCAGAGCGAGGCTCCTGGGACCCCGCGGCGTCCTTCCCGTCCCCAGAGCGCGCCATTACGTCTCGCCTTGATTGGGGGAGCGATCGTCGACTTTCGGGGCGTGGCGCGGCGGCGCCTCGGCCGCGTTTTGGCGGCGCGCGTCTGCGCCTTGTTGAGGCGCATCCGATGGCCCCTTTAGGCGCAAATGCTGACTGAGCCCGCGACGTGTCGGCTCTTGCGGGCCCGATCCGGGCAGCGTGATCCGGAAACAGCAGCCGTCCGGACCGCTTTCCTCAAGGGTGAGGGCCCCGCCATGGCCGCGCACAAGTTCCGAGGCGATCGCCAGTCCTAAGCCCGACCCGCCGGTGCGCACGGAGCCCTTGAACGCTTTGAACAAGTTTTCGCGCGCTTTTTTGGGAAGGCCGGGCCCGGTGTCGCTCAATTCGATCAAGACCCCATCCTCTGTGGCGGCGGCGCGCAGCCGCACGACGCCCGGTTTTCCTTGCGCCTCGAGCGCTTGGCAGGCGTTCCGCGCCAGATTGTGGATGGCCCGGAACATCTGATCGGGATCGAGGTCGGCCGTTAAATCTGGCGGGATATCCGTCAAGAACCGGATGCCAGGCGTCTCGCCCTCCGACCCGGCGTTGGCCCGGAGGGCGAGGCCCACGGCGGCGCGCACATCGTCAGCGAGATCCACCAAGCGAACAGGCCTGCGGTCGGGCGGCGGCTCTTCCGCTCGTCCATAGGTGAGCGTGCGCTGGCAGAGGCGGATGGCGCGATCCAGCGAGGCGATCAGCTTAGGTCCGACCTTGGCCACCAGCGGGTCGGTGCTCGTCTCCAATCGGTCCGCCAGAAGTTGCGAGCTCGCCAGGATGTTGCGGAGGTCATGGTTAATTTTGGCCACCGCCTCGCCCAGCGCGGCCAGACGAGACTTCTGCTTCAGCGCCGCGACCACTTCCGCCTGGGTCAACGCCAGCTCCTGCTCAGCCAGGCCAATCTCCCCCCGCGCGCCGCTGGGGCGAAGCACGCCGCTTGGGTCCTCCGGATCCTCGCGGAACCGCATGATGCCGTCGGTGATGCGCTTGATCGGCCGCAGCAAGAAAGCGTTCACGCTCAGGAAGACAAGCGCCGCGGTGAGCAGGGATATGAACAGCGACAGATAGAGGATCCGCTGGCCAAAGGCGCCCATGGCGGCCCGAAGCTCGCCCTCCTGCAGGACCACTTCCACCAGATCAAAGGGCATCCGCTCGGGGACCTCTGCGCCGCCCGACGCGGTGCCCGTCTGCCGCGGCCTGGCGGTCAGGCCCGCTTCGCCGATCACGCGGATCAGCCGATCCTCCGTGCGCCGGAAGGCGGCGAAGGCGTCGTAGATCAGCATCACGGCGCTGAGATCCCGAAGATCATAGGTGGCCGCCACGGGCCCCAGCATGGGCTTCATCAAGATCGCTTGCCGACGCCCATCCCGCTCCAAGACGACCGAAAAGAGCCCAGCGCGATTCAGCACCTCGGCTTGCAGATCCTCGGTGAGCATGGCGTCCCGGGCTTCCGTGGCGGCCAGGGCGGCGATGAGGCCCTTTTCAACCCGCTCATTGAGCCAGCTTTCACGAAAGCGCGCGACGGACGGCACGAAGATCAACACTTCGGCCAACATCACAAAGACGATCGTCAGGACCAGAAGGCGGCCGGAAAGGCTATGCCAAACCAAGCGCATCATGCCGGCACCCACTCACCCCAATCACCTGCCAACCCGCCGGACGACGCGCGACCTGCAGCCGGGGCGCACCCCGTCATACCGCCCCCCTCGCCGCTAAAGAGCTACGCGCGCGCCGTTCCGAAGGCAAATCACACCGACCCTCATGGTCTCACCCAAGCTTTAACAATTGCCGCACCGCCCAGCGGGTCCGCTCGGAAAACAGTTTCGGCGCATAGAACTGGCCAGCGGCGCGCTTGGACACTTCGCCCAGCGTTGGATAGGGCGCGACCATGCCGGTCAGGTCCTTGATATGCATGTTCTTCGACAGCGCCAGCGCCCAGATCTGGATGAGCTCGCCGGCCTGGGGGCCGACGATGCCGCAGCCGAGGATGCGCCCGCGCTTATCCAGCACCGCCTTCAAGAGGCCTTCGGTGCGCAGCTCCGCCTGGGCCCGGTCGTTTTCTTTGAAGGACCAGTGGATCACCTGCACGCCGTCGCCATGGGCGGCCTTCGCCTGGGCCTCGGTCAAGCCCACTTGAGCCAATTCCGGGTCGGTGTAGGTGGCCCAGGGGATGTGCTTCACGCTCGCCTTCGCCGGCACGCGGAACAGCGCGTTTCGGATCACGATCCCGGCGTGGTAGCCGGCCATATGCGTGAATTGCAGGCCTGCGCCGGGGCCCGTCGCCACATCGCCGATGGCGAACACGCGCTTGTTGGAGCTGCGGAGGCGGGCGTCCACGGCGACGCCGCGGGGCGAATACGCGATCCCCGCCTTCTCAAGGCCAAGCCCCTCCACATTGGGGCGGCGGCCAGCCGCCACCAGGATATGCGTGGCGGAGAGGCTTTCGCCGCCTTCGAAATCGACCACGACGTCCGCACCCATTTGGCGAACGCCGGCAATGGCGGCCCCCTCGCGGATCTCAACGCCTTCGGCGCGGATTTTCTCCACGGCGACGGCCGCAAGATCTGGATCGTCTTCGGCGAGAGCCCGGTCGCGCTCCAGCACCACGACTTCCGAGCCGAGGCGGCGGTGGGCTTGGGCCATCTCGAGACCGATCGGCCCCGCGCCGATCACGATCAGCTTCTCAGGCCGCGTGGTCTGCTCGAAGATGCTCTCATTGGTGAGATAAGGCGCGTCTTCGAGGCCGGGGATCGGCGGGATCGCCGCGCGGGAGCCGGTCGCGACGATGAAGCGCTTGGCCTCAATGATGGTGTCGCCCGCGGCGACCAACCGGTCGGAGATAAAGGCGCCGGGTTGCCGGATCACGTTGACCCCTAATCCCTCGAAGCGCTCCTGGCTGTCATGGGGCGCGATGGCGGCGATGACGCCCTTCACATGCGCGTTGACTGCGGCGAAATCCACCTGGGGCTCCACGGGCGCGACGCCGAACGCCGCCCCGCTGCGCTGCGCCTTCGCCGCTTTGCCGGCGGCGAGGATCGCCTTGGAGGGCACGCAGCCGTAATTCAGGCAATCTCCGCCCATCTCGCCCTTTTCCAGCAGGGTGACTTGGGCGCCCATTTGCGCCGCGCCCGCCGCGACGGAGAGGCCGCCTGAGCCCGCGCCGATGATGCACAAATCGGTCTTCACTTTGTTCGGAGCTTTCATCTCTGGCTTCCCTTATGTGGGGGCGGCGGTCTGGTCCGCGGCTACAGCTCGGGACGGCGCAAGGCTGGCGCTGGGGCGCGCCGGCGGTCGGTTCTAGCGGGTTACCCGGCAGGTTTGTCGGCGGCGTCTTCTTGGGCGGGATCGCTCTTGCGAAACGCTTTGAGGATCACTGGCAGGGCGGACAAGGCGGCCAGGCCGAGCAAGGGCCCGAGCACATGCGGCTCGAAGATCAGGCCAAGATCCGGTTGCTCGCCGCGGGCGATGACTTCGCCGAGGCCCGCTCCCACCGACGCGAACACGGCGACGCCTGGAATGATGCCGAGGGCGGTGGTCCAGACAAAGGTGCCCAGTCGGGCTCCAAGCAATGCGGGCGCGATGTTCACGATGAAGAACGGGGCCGCCGGCACCAAGCGGAGGATCAGCATGTAACTCCAGGCGTTCTCTTGGAAGCCGGCCTCCAGTTTCTTCAGCCACGGTCCCGCCGTGGCGCGCAGCGTCTCGCCGAGGCTGGTGCGCGCGACAATGAAGATGATGGTCGCGCCGACGGTCGCGCCGACGACGATCAGAGGCGTGGCCACCACGGCCCCGAACAAGAAGCCGCCGAGCAGCGTCATCCAAAGGGCGCCCGGAATAGAGAGCGCCGTTACGGCCGCATACAAGGCGGTGAAGGTCAGAGCGGCGACAACGATATTGGCGTCCCGCCAGGCGATCAGCGCCTCGCGATTGTCGCGCAGAGCTTCAAAGCTGAGCGCGTCGCCGAAATAATAGATGCCCGTGGCGGCGAGCCCGCCAAGGCCAATTAACGGTAAGAACCGCTTAAGTCGCGATCCGCCACTTTTTTCCGCTTTTGCGTCGCTCATCTCGGTCTCTTCTGGCCTGTGTTGATCTTCAAAATGCACGGCTTCGGCCATGATGCGGTCCTCTCAAATCATTCGATAAAACTCGCGCTCTATCGACTCGTATAAACGTCTGATCGGAGAGAAAGCACTTCGCTGCGGCGGTTAAAACCCGTGTTCACGAGGGCTTGACCAAGCGTGCGCGACTTGCCGGCGTCGACAAAATGCGGCGAGGTGACGCGCCTGCGCGCGAGGAAGGTTCGCACGCGACGACCTCAGCGCCGCCGCGGCGACATCCCCCGCCGTAGGAGGCGTGCGGGTCATTGACTTGCCGCCGCCCCGCCCGCATAGACGCGCTTTCCTTTGAACCGCCAGGCTACTGCGCCGGTGAACTGCAAGGCGAAGTTCCGTCATGAAGCGTACGTTTCAGCCCAGCAATCTCGTGCGCAAGCGGCGCCACGGTTTTCGGTCGCGCATGGCCACCAAGAACGGGCGGAAGGTTTTGAACCGTCGGCGGGCCCGTGGCCGCAAGCGGCTCAGCGCCTGAGCCTTCGGGCGCGTGCGGGGCGGCCCTCGCTCGCCCGCGGCGGCTCAAGAAACGGCGCGATTTTCTCGCGGCGGCGCGGGCGTCGAAATGGACGACGCCCTCTTTTGTATTGCAGGCCAGGTGGCGCGAGAGCGGTCATGATGACGCCCGACACGGTTCAAAGGCCCAAACCGGCGAGGCCGCCTCGGGGACGGTTCGCCTCGGTTTCACCGCGTCGAAGAAAGTCGGCGGGGCGGTGCAGCGCAACCGGGCAAAACGGCGGTTGAGGGCGGCCGGCGAGCCGATTGTGGCGGCGCAGGGGCGTCCAGGATGGGATTATGTCCTGATCGCACGGGCCGAGGTCACGGCCAGCAGACCTTTTGAAGAACTACAAGCGGATCTCCGCTGGGCGATGGAGCAGGTCCACACCGCCCGCGCGGCCGAGAAGGGGCGCCGCGGGCCGCGCGATGGCCGCAAAGGCTCTCGGTAAAGCGTCGATTAAAGGAGGCTCGCGGGGTTTTCGCGGCGGTTGTCCTCACTGCTCTACGGTGAACCGGAGCAGCCGCCTGTAGAAAATATGCCGGCCGATCACCGCCGTCTCCTCCATGGTGCGCGCCCAAACCGGGTCCACATAATCGGCGTGATAATGCGTCGCGCGTCCCGTCAGCCGCCGTGGGCCGCCCCGCATCATGAACGCCGCCAGACGCATCGCGAGCCGCCAGGACCGCCCCGGCGCGATGCGGTCGGGGATGTCGTCGCAGGTGTAGGAGAATTGGCAGCCGGTGCTCCGCTCGGAGCCTTGATTGACCACGCCGCAAATCGTGCGGGGCCAGAAGCGGCTCTCGACCCGATTGAGCACCACCTCCGCCACGGCGACCTGGCCCTCCAGCGGCTCGCCGCGGGCCTCATGGTAGATCGCTTCCGCCAGACAACGCTGCTCCCGGCGCGCCATCTCCGGCGCGCCGGCCATGCGGTCCTTTCCCTCCATGAAAGAGACGCCAAGCTGACGCGCAAACTCGGGGTCCACGCCGGGAAAGACGTTGTCCTCCAAGATTTGACGCGCGCCGTCATCGCTTTCCACCATGGCGGCGAGGCGTTCGGCGTCTGCGCTGACGCTGGGCGGCGGGGTCAGGTCGCGCAGGGGGCCGAAGCCGAGCCGAGCCGCGCCGGCGATGTCGCGATCGGGGGCGAGGGCGGCCACCGTGTCCCGCCCGGAAATGCGCAGGCCCCAAATCGATGGCGCGCCGAAGGCGATCTGGCCGCCTTGGCCGAGGCGCACCGTGCGCCGGATCAGCGGAGCCGGGGGCGCGTCGCGCGAGAGTTCGGTTTGCGCGGCCGCGTCAAGCGCGCCGTCGGGGCCTAAGGCGCTCACACCGAGCCCCAAGGCGAAGGCGAGCGCCCCACGAAGGAGACGGGTGGCGGGCCGCGTTCTGACGCGCGCTCCCCCGTCCTTCCGCCCGCTGCTTACGCGCACGCAATCGTCGCCCATGCTCAATCAACGCCTCTCGAGAGCCTCGATGGGGCTCGCCTGCTCGTTTTCGCCCAAAACGGACCTCCAGGCGGACTTGTCCGCCCGGGCCGATGGGGTGTGTTGGAGCGGTCCGCTCTAGGCCGCCCATGCGCGGTCCTTACGCGGCGAAGGCTTCGGGCGCCAGCCTCTCACCCGTCGGCGCCTTTGGCGGACAGGCGCTTGCGCAGGTCCGCAAACGCCGCCTCCAGGCGGATCTCAAGGGCGCGGCCGGCGGCGAAGGGATGGGCCCCCGGGTCGATGTCCCGGCCAGAAGCGGCGCGCCCGGCGGCCAACCCTTCCGCGCCGAAGCGGGCGCGGAGACCTTGGGAGAGATGGGCCTCCACCTGGGCGCGACGGAGCGCCGGGCTCATCTTCTCCCGCGCCAAGGTCAGGATTTGCTCAAGCGCGTCGGCGACCCCCTCCGCGCCCTTCGCCGCCGAGACCAGCAAAACCGGCGGCGGCGGCCCCTCCCGATGCGCCAACGACAGGGCTCCAGCGGCGTCGGCGGCGGCGCGGCGCGCGGGCTCGCCCAAATCCGCCTTGGTCACCATCAGGAGATCAGGGATCTCCATCACGCCCGCTTTCATGAATTGCAGCGAGTCGCCGGACGCGGGCTGGACGCAAAACGCCACCGCATCCGCCACCTCCGCGGCGTCGGTCTCCGATTGGCCGACGCCCACCGTCTCGATCAGGGTCAGGTCGCGCGCTGAACGCATCAGCACGGACGCCGGGTAGGCGAGAGCCGAGAGCCCGCCCAGCCGATCCCGCGCGGCCATGGAGCGGATGAAGACGCCGTCATCCTCCGGGTCCGTGACGAGCCGGGTGCGGTCTCCCAGCAGGGCCCCGCCGGTGCGCATGGAGGAGGGGTCCACGGCGATGACGCCGATGCTGCGGCCCGCGGCCCGTTGCGCGCGGATCAACGCGTCGATCAGCGTGGATTTTCCGACGCCAGGCGGGCCGGTTAGTGCGATCGCCGGTCCTTGAGGGGCGGCCCATGCCGCGTCCAGCAGCGCGGCGGTTTCCGGCGCGGCCGCTTTGGCCTCAAGTTTTGAGAGCGCCCGGGCGAGCGCGGGTTTGCCGCCAGCCCGCAAAGTTTCGAGCGCCGCGGCGCCGTCGCCGGCCGCGTCACTCATCGGCCGCGTCCGCCGCCGCGGCGCGGTCCATGGCGATGGCGGCCTGGGCGGCGGCCAGGCGCGCGATGGGCGCGCGATAGGGGGAGCAGGACACGTAATCGAAGCCCGCTTCTGCGCAGAACGCCACCGTCGACGGCGACGCCCCATGCTCTCCGCACAGGCCGATATCGAGGCGTGGATTATGGGCGCGCCCGCGCTCGACCCCCAATTGGATCAACGCGCCGACGCCCTCCCGGTCGAGTGTTTGGAACGGATCCGCCTCGAAGACCTCCGCCTCCACATAGTCCCGCATCAACTTGCCGGCGTCGTCCCGGGACAGGCCATAGGTCATCTGCGTCAGATCGTTGGTGCCGAAACTGAAGAAGGTGGATAATGGCGCGAGTTGGTCCGCCAGCAGGGCGGCCCTTGGGGTCTCGACCATGATGCCGACGCCATACTCCACCCGCGCGCCGCGCTCGGCCTCGACGGCCTTCGCCACGGCGGCGATGCGCCCTTCCAGCAATTGCAACTCGCTCACCGCCGATACCAGCGGGATCATGATCTCCGGATGCGGCGGCCGTCCCGTGCGCGCCTCAGCGTCGAGCGCGGCTTCGAAAATGGCCCGCGCCTGCATCTCATAGATCTCTGGATAGGCGATGCCGAGGCGGCAACCGCGTTTCCCAAGCATCGGGTTGAACTCGCGAAGCTCCCGCGCGCGCTTGCGGACGCTCTCCACCGGCTGGCCCAGCGCGTCGGCCAGGGCGGCGACGCCGGCCGCTTCTTGGGGTAAGAACTCATGGAGCGGCGGATCCAACAGGCGGATCGTCACCGGCGGCGCGTCGCCATCCGGCGGGCCGGCCCCGTCCATGATCTCGAAGATTTGCAAGAAATCGCCCCTCTGCATGGGCAAAAGCCGCTCCAGCACGGCGCGCCGCGCGTCGAGGCTGTCGGCGAGGATCATCTCGCGCATCGCCGTAATGCGCTCGGGATCGAAGAACATGTGCTCCGTGCGGCAGAGGCCGACCCCGTCCACGCCGAGCCTCACCGCGGTCGCCAGCTCGCCCGGGGTGTCGGCGTTGGCGCGCACCCGCAGGCGGCGGCGCGCGTCGGCCCAGCCCATCAAGGTGGCGAAATCGCCTGAGGGCGGCGCGCTGCGGGTCAAAAGCGCCCCGGCCAGCGCCTCGCCGGCCGAGCCGTCCAAGGTGATCCAGTCGCCCGGCGCGATCCGTCGACCATCGGGGGTGACCAGGGCGCCCTCCTCTGGCGCGCCGTCGATCAGTTCAATCCGCGCCTCCGTCGCGCCCACCACGCACGGCACGCCGAGGCCGCGGGCCACCACGGCGGCGTGGCTGGTGAGACCGCCGCGAAGCGTGAGCACGCCGGCCGCGGCGTGCATGCCATGGACGTCTTCGGGGCTGGTCTCGAACCGCGCGAGGATGGCGGGCTCGCCGCTCCGGGCGCAGTCCTCCGCCGCTTCCGCCGTGAGGCACAAACGCCCCGCCGCCGCGCCCGGGGACGCCGGGACGCCGCTGGCGAGGACGTCGCGCTCCGCGTCGGGATCGATGCTCGGATGCAGCAGCTCTTCAACGGCTTGAGGCTCGATCATCATCAGCGCCGCATCCCGAGTGAGGCCGCCATCGGCGACCATGCGCGCCGCCGCGCGCATCAGCGCCCGCGTGCTGAGCCTCAAGGGTCGAGCGCCGATCAGGGATGGCGCGCCCGCCCCATCCAAGGCGAGGTCGATCTCCAAGGGCCTTTGCAGGACCGCCTCTGCCCGCGCCGCTAAGGCGAGCGCGGCGTCCGGCGGCGTTGCG
>JBCCTM010000044.1:0-14715 GCA_039198535.1 Pseudomonadota bacterium | reverse complement strand
GCGGGCGGGGGAGGTGGGGGGCCAGGCAAGCCTTCGCGCAGACCGATCCGAGGCGATTAGTCCTCCAGCTCGGCGTCCCAATAGAGGTAATCCATCCAACTCTCATGCAGATAATTGGGTGGAAACTTCCGTCCCACATTCTGCAGCTGCATGGCGGTCGGCCGGATCGGCTCCCGCGTCAAGCGCATGCCCGCCTGCTCCAGCGTCATGTTGCCCTTGCGCAAATTACAGCGCGGACAGGCCGCCACCACGTTGGTCCAAGTCGTACGCCCGCCGCGGGAACGGGGGATGACATGGTCGAAAGTCATCTCGCCCTTCGCCCCGCAATACTGACAGGTGAACTCGTCCCTCAGGAACAGGTTGAACCGGGTGAAGGCCGGATAGAGCGCCGGCTTCACGTAATCCCGAAGCGCGATCACCGAGGGCAGCTTGAGCGCGACGCTTGGGCTGCGCACGACGCTGTCATACTCGGCTATGATCTCGACGCGCTCCAGAAACGCGGCTTTGATCGCGTCCTGCCACGCCCAGAGCGACAGCGGGAAGTATGACAACGGCCGAAAATCCGCGTTGAGCACCAGCGCCGGATGATCCCGCAGGCTGGAGGGACTCCGCACAAAGGCCGGCGTCTCCACGGCGCCGGCCGCCGGCGGGGTGATGGGGTGGGTTTCTGTCACATAGCTCGACATCTGAAGCCCCTTCTTGCGCTGCGGCGCGGGCCCCATACGCTCGGGGCGCCGACCCGCATCGCGGCGACCGCCCGTTCCCCGGCCGCTGTCGCCGCATCACCTCCCAAATCTAACGCAGCCCGTCCGTCGGCCCAACGCCGCGCCGCGTCCATGATCCGGCGAACCACCACAAAAGCGCGGCCAGCGGCGCGCGGGACACAAGATTTGGTAGGCATTTGACTGTCCGGCGTGACCCCGCCTAAGCGGACCCGACAGTCAGCGTCCCCCCGCGCGCCATCGCCGTTTCCGTGCGCGTAAGGTGAGCAGCCCCCCGGCTGAATTCAACCCCCGAGAATTCACACCCGTATACGCAGCCCCTAGAACGCAGCCCCCAGAACGCAGCCCCCAAGGACGCAGCCCCCAGAACGCAGCCTTGGCGCGGCCTGTCGACGGGGGCGCGCAGCGTCAACCGAGGTGGTCCCTCAGAAAAGCCGCCGCCAGTTGCAGGCCGTCCTGCCCAATGCCGTGGCCGACGCCGCGGCTCACATGCCAGCGCACCGAAAGCCCCGCCGCCGCCAGGCCCTCCCGCGCTTCATCCAGCGCGGAAACGGGGATCATTTCGTCCTGGTCGCCATGCACCAGCAGCACAGGCGGCGCGCTTTTCTTCTCCGCCGGCAAGCGCTCGCCCTCCGCCAAGCGCCCGGAGAAGCCGACGATGCAGAGCGGGCCCGGGTCTCGCCTCGGGCCCACATGCAAGCTCATCATGGTGCCTTGGCTGAACCCCACCAGCGCCAGGCGGTCCGGCCCGACGCCCACGCGCTTCAGCTCTGCGTCGAGATAGGCGTTGAGATCATCCACCGCGCGGGCCCATCCGGCGCGCATCTCCTCCTCGGAGGAGCCGTCCAGCCAGGGGATCGGGAACCACTGATAGCCCATGGGGCTCATGGGCGTGCGCTCCGGGGCGTTGGGCGCGGAGAAGGCGGCCCCGGGCAAGATGCCGGACAAAGGCTGCGCCAAGCCGAACAGATCGTCGCCATTGGCGCCGTAGCCATGGAGGAACACGACGAGCGCGTCGGCGGCTCCATTGGCGGCGTCGGCGGTTGGTCCTGTGAGCGTGCGGGTCACGGCGGTCTCCTCTGCGGCGGTCGGCGAGGCGGACGCTATCGCCGGCGCTGAGCGGCGGCAATGGCGTCAGCGCACGCCGTCACGGCTCTTCTCCTCCAGATAGTACCGCCAGAGGAGCAGCGCCGCCGCGCTGCGCCAGGGGGCCCACGCCTCCGCCATCGCGTCGAGCGCCTTGGCGTCCGGTCGCTCCGGCAGCCCGTAGAGCCGCCGCACCGCCTCTTGGATGGCGATGTCCGCGGCGGGCATCATGTCCGCCCGGCCGACGCAGAACATGTGGTAGATCGCGGCGCTCCAGGGGCCGACGCCCTTGACCGCGGTCAACTCCGCGGCGGCCTCCTCATAGCGCGCTTCGCGCTGGCGCCGGAAACAGAGCGCGCCGGAGCGCTCGGCCTCCGCCAGCGCCCGCGCCGCGCGAACCTTGGGGCGGGACAAGCCGCAGGCCCGGAGCGCCTCGTCCTCCATCGCCGAAACCGCCGCCGCGCTGGTGGCCCCGGCGGCCTCAACCCGGGCCCAAATGGCGCGCCCGGAGGCCACAGAGACCTGTTGGTCGACGATGACCTGAAGCATGGAGGCGAACCCCTCGGGGCGTCGCCGCAGCTCAGGCGGGCCGACCTGATCCAACGCCGCGCCCAGCCGAGGGCAGGCGCGCCGCAGCGCCGCCCACGCCGCGTCCATGTTGCTGGCGTCCAGAATGCGCACCCGCCTTCCCCCCTTATTCCGCGCCCATTGACAACGGCGGCCGACGCTGCCGCAGGCGACCTTCCCCTCCGTGATGCGGGCTTATACAAGACGGCTGGGCCAGGAAGGAGGACCGATCATGGCGGCGGACAACAACAGGGACGGCGGGCTTGACCCGGCGGAGGTCACGGAGCGGCTCAAGCAGGATCCGGATTTCCAGCGGGCGCTCGACCAGGCGCAGCAGGGCGAAGACGCCGAAATTCAAGCGGCGCTGGAGAGCGAAGAGAGCTTCATCGCCTGGCTCACGGGCCGCTTCCCTTGGGCGCAAGCCTTGGTCAACGACCTCATCCCCATCGCCCCGGCGCTGATGCAAGCGCTGCAGGCGTTGTTCCGGTGATCCCGGCCCGTGGCCGGCCTTAGCCTGGATATCCTCGGGCAGATCGTCGATGGGATCGCCGAGGAGTTTGAGAAGCGTCCGCCCACGCTCGGGGTGGTCGGCGTCTCAGGCGTGGGCAAAAGCTCCACCATCAACGCCCTGTTTCGCACGAGCCTGCCCACCTCGCCGACGCTCCGCGGCACCAGTCGCTTCACCCCGCAGCACATCGCCATTGACGGTCGCAAAGTGATGCGGCGCGGCGTGGCGGCGGCGCTGAAGGTTTATGACAGCGTGGGCCTCGGCGAAGATATGGAGGCCGACCCTGGCTATCTGCGCCGCTACCGCGAACATCTCGGCAAATGCGATTGCGTGCTCTGGGTCACCTCGGCCCGCAACCGCGCGGTGGCGCTCGATCAATCCTACATGGCGGAGCTGAAGGCGCATCTGCCGCATCTGGTGGTGGGGCTGAACCAAGCGGATCTGGTGGAGCCGATGAATTGGTCCGCGCGCTACAACATCCCCTCGGTGGAGCAGGAGCGGCATCTGGCGGAGATCGCCGCGGACCGGCGGGAGCGCTATGCTCGAGCGCTCGGGCGCGCGGCGGAGGAGCTGCCCGTGATCTCCTATTGCGCCAAACGCCGGCACAATCTCTCGCAGCTGTTTTTGCAATGCCTGACCACTGTGCCGAGCAGCCGGCGCTGGATGTTCCAGATCGTGAAGGGCTTCACGGCGCGGGACTGGCTCGACCTCGCCGAAGGCTTGAGCGCCGAGGAGCGCGCCGCCCTGGAGGCGAAATTCGCCACCAAAGCCGACGGCTTGGATGTCTGGGGAATGCTGAAAAGCCGCCTTTCCGGCAAGTAATTGTGATCCTCCAGGCGCTTGCGCGGAGCGGGGAGGACGGGCTACCGAGCGCGCAACTGGATAGGAGATTAGATCCATGGCTGATGAGCGGCTCACCGACGCGGAAGACGTGCACGCTTCCGTGCGGCGCTATTACGGGGAGACGCTGTCCGACAGCTCGGATCTGCAAACCTCCGCCTGCGCCACCAGCGCCGCGCCGCCGCCGCGCCTGAGGGCGCTGCTGGCCAACCTCCATGACGAGACCATGGCGCGCTACTATGGCTGCGGCTTGATCGCGCCGGAGCGGCTCTCCGGGGCCCATGTGCTCGACCTCGGCTGCGGCGCGGGGCGGGACGTCTATGTGCTCAGCCAACTCGTCAGCGAGGACGGCCGCGTGGTCGGCGTCGATATGACCGACGCGCAGTTGGAGGCCGCCGAGCGCCACCGGGAATGGCACCGCGCCAAAAGCGGCCATGCGCGCAGCAATGTGCGCTTCCTGAAGGGCTATCTTGAGAAGCTCGACGCGCTCGGGCTGGAGAACGGCTCGTTTGATGTCGCGGTTTCGAACTGCGTGCTGAACTTGGCGGCGGACAAGCCGGCGGTGCTGCGCGGGGTGCGGCGGCTGCTGAAGCCAGGCGGCGAGTTCTATTTCTCGGATGTCTACGCGGATCGTCCGCTGTCCGAGGCGGCCGCGGCGGACCCTGTGCTCTACGGCGAATGCCTCGGCGGCGCGCTGGTGTGGTCGGAGTTCGTCGCCCTGGCGCAGGAGGCGGGCTTCGCGGCGCCGCGCCTTGTCAGCGCCGCGCCGGTGACCGCCCTGACCGAGGACGTGGCCCGCGCGGTGGGCGAGACGCGCTTCATCTCGGCGACCGTGCGCCTGTTCGCGGCCCCTGCGGACGCCCGCGCCGCCGCTCCCGCCTCGCTCACCTATCAAGGCGGGCTGGACCGTTTGGATGACGGGCCCGACGACGCCTTCGACTTCGATCTCGACACGCGCTTTGAGCAGGGCGCGCCAAAGGATGTGGATGCCGTGACGGCGGCGCTGATCGCCGCATCCCGCTTCGCGCCGCTCTTCACAGTCGCGCCCACCAGCGCGCTTCCCCCAACGTTTGCAACGCGGGACGCTGTTGCGGAGGCCGAGCGCGCGCCTGCGCCGGAAGTCGGATGCGGCCCAAGCGGCTGCTGCGGCTAGGCGCGGCGCGGGTCAGTGCGGAATTATCGATCTCCGATAGAGCAGGGCGGGTAGCGCCGCGGTGGCGATCAGCATCGCAAAATAGGCGCTCTCGGGATACAGCTCGGCCCACATCGCGCCCAGCACGCCTCCGATCATCACAATATGGGCGAAGACGGCCCAGATCACGCTGGCGAGGACTGGGCCGCCGCCGCCATGGGTCCACGCCACCGAGAATGTCCAAAGCGCCAACGGGATGAAGGGGACGAATGACGTCGCCAACCCCGGATTGTAAACGCCGGAGCCGATGGCGGCCCCGATGTGACTGACGGCGTTCACCAAAATGATCGCCGCCATGCAAAGCGCCGGGAACACCCGCGGCGGGCTCAAAAGAATTCCAAGCGCCCCGACAAACCAGACCAGCGACGTATTGATGACGAAAATCGCCTCGCGGGTGAGAATTTCTTGAGTGTCTGGCGCGCCGACCGCGCCCTGGAGCACCGCGTTCACATAGCCATGAAAAGCGTAGGTCTCTCCGGTCAGATCCACCCAATGCTCTTCGGCTTGGTGCAGGATGTAGCAGGCCAGCATGAGAGCCGTAAGCGTCCTCAAATCGCGCAGCCAAGGGCCATCTTCCGGGCGCCGACAGGCCGCGGCGGTGAGCAGGAAAAACGGCGCCATGAACACGCCGACTTTCATCCAATGCGGAATGAGAAACGCGTGCTGCCCAAAGGGGACCCAGAGGAGCGCAAAAGCCGTGACGAGCGCCAACGGAGCCACGACGCGTACCCTTGTCATAGGATTTGCCTTTCTCGCTGTATCGCCGCCGGAACCGCAACGGTTCGGTGAGCCGGGGCGGAGAAAACCCATGAAAACACGTTCTCGCGCCTCGGCTAACGCGCGAAAAGCCGCTTCGAAAGCGAGGGGGTGAAGCGGCTCGTTTCGAGCAGAGCGCATTTGCGGCGCTTTGTTCCTCCGCCCGGGCCGCTCGCAAACCTTTTGTCCTCAGCCAGCGTTGCGCCTGGCGATCCGTTCTAAGCGCACGAATTGACCAAGAAAATCGGCCCCTCATTACATAAAAATTTGAGCAACGGTGGACCTTAAGGGGTTTGTATTTCGCGCCGCCTCAGGCCAATTGGGAGCCCGAACGCGCCACGGCCTTCTTGTGGCGCGCCGTGCCGAGTGATTGGGAGGCGGCCATGGGCCCCGAAACAAAGCCAAGCGCGCAACCGAACGTGACGCCCGAGGAGCGGGACGCGAAGCGCCAAGCGGCCATGGCCGCGCGTGACGCTCGTGAAACGGCAGGAGGCGCTCCCGCCGCCGGTGCGACGCCCCCCCGGGCCAAGTCGAAAAAGCCCGAGAAGAAGCAGATCGTCTCCGCCAATCTGCTGTTGGAGGGCGATGTGGTGTATCGCACCGCCGCGGGCGACTGGTCTCTTGATTTGCAAGACGCCACCGTCGCCGAGACCAAAGAGGCGGCCGCCGCGTTGCTCGCCGACATTGAGGCTGACGCGCATTTGGTGGTGGACGCCGCGTTGGCCGCGGTGTCGGTGGACAGCGATGGCCAGATCACGCCGATTTCCATGCGCGAGCGTATCCGCGCGGCGGGCCCCACCATGCGCCTCGATCTCGGTAAGCAAGCGCAGCGGCCGCAGCGCGCGACGGGCGCGACCGGCGCCGCCGACGCGGAGGCCGCTTGATGTATCGTTATGACGAATTCGACCACCAGTTTGTGACCGACCGCGCCGCGCGCTTTCGGGACGCCGTGGCCCGCCGCATCGACGGCTCGCTGTCAGAAGCGGAGTTCAAACCGCTGCGTCTGCAGAACGGCGTGTATCTCCAGCTCCACGCTTATATGCTGCGGATCGCCATCCCATACGGCACGCTGTCGAGCCGGCAGATGCGGCGCCTCGCCCATATCGCGGAGCGGTGGGATCAGGGCTATGGCCATTTCACCACGCGCCAAAACATCCAGTTCAACTGGCCGAAGCTGAAGGACATTCCGGACATCCTCGACAGCCTGGCCGAGGTCGAGATGCACGCGATCCAGACGTCGGGCAATTGCGTGCGGAACGTCACCGCGGATCATTACGCCGCCGCCTCCGCCGATGAGATCGAAGACCCTCGGCCCGCGGCGGAGATCCTACGGCAATGGTCCACGGGTCATCCGGAGTTCGCCTTCCTGCCGCGGAAGTTCAAAATCGCCATCACAGGCGCGCCCCATGATCGGGCGGCGGTGAAGGCCCATGATATCGGCTTGATCACCAAGAAGGGGCCAAAGGGCGCGGTGGGCTATGAAGTGCTGGTGGGCGGCGGCTTAGGGCGCACGCCAATGATCGGTAAAACCATCCGCGACTTCCTACCGAAAGAAGATCTGCTGCCGTATGTGGAGGCGATCTTGCGCGTCTATAATTTATATGGACGGCGGGATAACAAGTATAAGGCTCGCATAAAAATCCTCGTCCACGAAGAAGGGCTGGAGAAGATCCGCGATCAAGTGGAGGAGGAATTCGCCGCCCGGAGCAAGGAGGGCTCGAAGGCGGCCCCTCCGCCGGAGCAGGTTGAGCGTATCCTCGCCTATTTCGCGCCGCCAAAACTGAAGCGCCGCCGTCGCCGGTCCGACAAGCTCGACGCCGCCATGGCGGTGGATCCGACGCTGGGCGCTTGGGTGGAAGCCAACGTCGCGGAGCATAAGCGCGCGGGGTATGGGGTGGTCACGGTCTCGACCAAGCCCATCGGCGGCGCGCCGGGAGACGCTTCCGCCGCTCAGATGAATTTGGTGGCCGACCTGGCGGAGGCGTATTCGGCCGAAGAAATCCGCGTGAGCCATGAGCAGAATTTGGTGCTGCCCCATGTGGCGCTCGACGACCTGCCGGAGCTGCATCGCCGCTTGCAAGCCGGCGGCCTCGCTACGCCGAACCTCAATCAGATCAGCGACATCATCGCCTGCCCGGGCCTCGACTACTGCGCCCTGGCCACCGCGCGGTCGATCCCCGTGGCGCAAATGATCGCAGAGCAATTCGGCGCGGGAGAGCGGGCGCGGGATGTGGGCGAGCTGAAGATCAAAATCTCCGGCTGCATTAACGCCTGCGGCCATCACCATGTGGCGCATATCGGTATTCTCGGGCTCGAGAAGGGTGGCGTGGAGAGCTACCAGATCACCCTGGGAGGCGACGCCACGGAGACGGCGTCCCTTGGCGAGCGCCTTGGTCCTGGGCTCAGCTTCGATGAGGTGGTCCCGGCGATCGAACGTTTGGTCGACGCCTATCTGGCGTTGCGCGAGGGGCCCGAAGAACGCTTCCTGGACGCCTATCGCCGGCTGGGCCCCGATCCATTCAAGACCGCCGTCTATGACGCGCAGTCCGAGGCGGCCTAAACGTCATGCCCCTCGTCCGCCCCACCGGCTTCGCCGCCGACACCTGGTTTCGGGTCGAGGATGATCCGGAACGCCAGCCGCACGCCGGGATGGCGGAGGAAGAGGCGGTGGGCCGCATTCTGCCCCTGGCGCGAGCGCTGCAGGCGCTGGAGGCCGGCGCGGAGGCGATCGGGCTCGATCTGCCGAATGACGCCGAACCTGAGCAGCTTGAGACCTTCTTCGGGCGGATCGCACTGATCGCTGTGGACTTTCCCGCCTTCGCCGACGGCCGCGGCTTCTCCATCGGGCAAAGGCTGCGCGCCTTGGGCTATCGGGGCGCGCTCCGGGCCAGCGGCGGGCTGATCCCCGACCAGTTCGCCTATGCCTTGGTCTGCGGTTTCGATGAGGTCGAAATCGACGATGCGCGCGCCGCCCGCCAGCCGGAGGCGCAATGGCTCCGGGATGTGGGCCGGCCTGGCTGGTATCAGCGGGCGTTGACCGCGCCGGGGGCGGCCTGAACGGGGCCTATTCCTTAGGCTCCGCCTTGGTGATCGCAGCGGTCACTTCGCCGACCATGCGCGACGCCTCATCGGACAAGAAGCCCGCCATCAGCGCGATCACCATGCCGATGCCGGCGACCAAGAGGCCGTATTCGGCGGCGGTCGAGCCGCGCTCGTCGGCTCGCCAGGCGCGCCACCTTTCCGCCAGCCGGCTCATCCACTCACGCTCCGACATAAGATCTCCGTGCGTGTTGACGCCGACCAGCGCTCAGAGTGCCCATCCGCGCTTAAGGTCGCGTGTGGAAGCAGCCTTAACAGGTGGTTTTTCGGAGGGCGGAGGCGCGCCGCGCTTCCCTCCCGCCTGCGGCCGAACTAGCGTGCCGCCGACTTCGGGACGAGCGGATTGAGGAGATGACCGGCGTGGCGAGCAGCGGGGCGAAGCGAACACAGGCGACGGCGGTGGACGCCGCGCCGCGATGCTTCCAAGAGGTGGTGATGGCGCTTGGACATTACTGGGCCGCGCGGGGCTGCGCCGTTTTGCAGCCTTATGATCTTGAGGTCGGCGCCGGCACCTTTCATCCCGCCACCACGTTGCGGGCGCTGGGGCCGAAGCCCTGGTCGGTCGCCTATCCGCAGCCCTCCCGCCGCCCCACCGACGGCCGATACGGCGAGAACCCGAACCGTCTGCAGCATTACTACCAGTATCAGGTGCTCTTGAAGCCGAGCCCGCCCGATCTCCAAGAGCTTTATCTCGGCTCTTTGCAAGCGATCGGCATCGATATGCGGCTGCACGACATTCGCTGCGGGGAGGATGATTGGGAGAGCCCGACCCTCGGCGCCTGGGGGCTCGGGTGGGAGGTCTGGTGCGATGGGATGGAGGTGAGCCAGTTCACTTACTTCCAGCAGGTGGGCGGGCATGATTGCCGCCCCGTCTCGGGCGAGCTCACCTATGGGATCGAGCGGCTCGCCATGTATGTGCTGGGCGTCGAGAACGTCTACGACCTGCCCTACAACGCGCCGGACAGCCCGGCGCCGCTCAGCTATGGCGACGTGTTCCAACAGACCGAGCGTGAGTTCTCCCGCTGGAATTTCGACGTGGCCGACACGGGGATGCTGCTGCGCCAATTTCAAGACGCGGAGGCCGAATGCCGGCGGATCCTGGCCGAGCCGGCGCTCGACCCGAAGATCGGGCGGCGCATTCCCATGGCGCACCCCGCCTATGACCAATGCGTCAAGGCCTCCCATCTGTTCAATCTGCTGGACGCGCGGGGCGTCATCTCCGTGACGGAGCGGCAATCCTACATCCTGCGCGTGCGCGCCCTGGCGCGGGCTTGCGCGGACGCGTTTCTTGAGACGGAGGCGGGCGGCTGGTCTCCCGAGGGGAGCGCCGACGATGCGGCGGCGGCGGCGGAGTGAGCGCGCTCAAGAGCAGCGGCGCGTGGGTGGTGCTGGCCATCGCCGGCGTGGCGGCCATTGGCGGCGCTGCGATCTTCTATCTGCAGAATTTCGACCATTATCGCCCCGTCGCTGGTCTGACGGAGATTGAGATCGGCGGCGCGCCCTTCGCCGTGTCGGACTATGACGGGCTTGACCATGAAGGTTGGCCCTTGCGGCTGCGCGGATGCTTCATGCTCGCCGATCCTGCGGCCGCCATGGCGGCGGGCCAACGGGTGGAAGGGGCGGAGCCGTTCTCCGCGCCGGATTGGTTCGAGTGCTGGGATGCGGCTCGGATCGACGCCGACCTTAAGGCGGGTCGCGCCCAAGCGGTGATCGCAGAGACCAGCGGCTCGGGCGAGTTCGCCCAACAGCGCATCGTGGTGATCTACGCGGATGGACGCGGCTATCAATGGCGCCGTTTGGTGAACCCGCGTTAGCGACGCTCGCTTTTCGGGCGCGGATCCGGCTGCTGGTCGCCGGCCGGTCGAGCCTCCTGTCCGGCGCTCGGTTCTAATGCTGAAGCGTCTAGGAGTTCCCCCTCATCGGCCTCGATCTCCCCGCGTTTCCCCTTAAAGCCGCCGAGGCGAAGCTTGTCTTTCCATTCGAGCACCCGCTGTACGGCGGAGCCTAGCGCCAGCAGGCTCATCAAGCGCTCCGTCTCCAGCGTCTTCACCTCGTCATACCAGCCGGTGAGCAGTTCAATGATCTCCATGGTCTCCGTCATGCGCCGCTGCGCATGGGCGTCGGAGGCGTTTGCGGGGGCTTCCATGGCGAGTTCTCGGAGCAGGCTGAGGGTTGGATCGATCTCCCGGGCTTTGCGTTGCTCCGCCAGGGTGCGGACGATCTCCCAGACATCTTCGGGCGTCTCGAAATGATCGCGACGGTCGCCGGGGAGATGCAGCAAGCGCACGAGCTTCCAGGATTGCAGCTCTTTCAGGCCCATGGAGACGTTGGATCGGGAGAGGCCGAGGCCGTCGACGATGTCGTCGGCGCAGAGCGGGCGATCCGCCACAAACAGCAACGCGTAGATCTGCCCGACGGTTCGGCTCACGCCCCATCGGGCGCCCATCTCGCCAAAATGGATCACAAAGCGCTCTTTGAGCGGCGACAGATTCATGAGCAGCCTCAGCCGGTCTAGATAAACATCGAATAGATAGCATAGGTGCGGTCCAACCGACCGGCCAGCGCTACGATAGCGGTGAAATTCGTATGTTCCACGGACCCCGTGGACGGCGTATCGTGCGACGGCTCGCCGCAATGGAGACGGCGGAGCGCGTCCAGGAGGAACGGCTACGGCCCATTCAGTTCAACGTGTGCAGTCCATCGACGACCTTGACCGCGTCCAATTCGAGGATGGCGTCGCGGCTTTAGAGGTGTCGGTGGAGCTTTTAGCTCACATCAAATTCAAGAATGACACTCGCGGCGAGAGCGCGCGCCTTTCGGCGGTCGAGCGATCGATCCGGGACCGGGGTTATGACCCCACGGACCCGATCATCGCCCGGGTCGGTCAAAAGGGCCGCTGGATCATCGTCGATGGCGGTCATCGCCTCACGGCTGCGCGCCATGTGGCCAACGAATTCTGGAGCAACTTGCTGAGCCGCAAGGTGCGGATGCTCTATTTTCTGCTGTTCGAGACGGAGCGGAGCTGGCGCAAAATCGGCAAGCCGGGGGAGCGGACCCCGCCGAAAGGGAACTGGCGCGCGGTGAAGAAGGCGAAGGCCGAACCAAAGCCAAAGCCGTCGCGCAAACGTCAGGCGGCGGAGGTGGGCTCCCATGGGGCCGCGGCCCGACGCACGCCGTGACGCAGGGGCCCGCTGCGCGTCGCGCCACGCTTCCGTTTAGGCGGATCTGCGTCTTCGCCGGCTCCTCATCGGGGGCCGACCCTTCCCATCGCGCCGCGGCGCGAGCCCTTGGCGCGGCGCTGGCGGGGCGGGGGATCGAGCTGGTCTATGGCGGGGCGCGCATTGGCGTGATGGGAGCGACCGCGGCCGGCGCGCTCGAGGCGGGCGGGCGCGTGATCGGCGTAATCCCTGAGGCGTTGATGCTGAAAGAAGTGGTGCATGACGGGCTGACAGAGCTCCATATCACCGATGGCATGCATGGGCGCAAAGCCAAGATGGCCGAACTCTCAGACGCCTTCATCGCCGCGCCGGGCGGCATCGGCACCCTGGAAGAGCTGTTCGAGATCTGGACCTGGACCCAACTGGGCGCCCACGCCAAACCCTGCGGCTTGCTCAATGTGAGCGGCTTCTATGACCCGCTGCTGGCGTTCCTAGAGCATGTGGTGGACGCGGGATTTCTGCGGCGCGAACACTATGACCTGCTGAGTGTGGCGGAGACGCCAACGGCGCTGCTCGACGCCTTCGCCGAGCGACCGGAGCGGCGCGTCGCGGAATGGATCGGCTTGGGCGAGACTTAACGGGGCCGCGCTGTCGCACCAGACCCGCGGGGGGCTCGAAGGGACGCTGAGCGATGTCTGAACTGATCAAGCGGGAAATCGAGCGGCATGGTGAGATGCGCCCGCCCTGGCGCGCGTTTGACTTTCACCCGTTCTCCTTGGGCTGGCGGATGGGCGCGGGCGAAGACCACATGGCGGCCTTTCGCGCCTGGTGGTCAGAACGACGCGCCGAGTGGGGGGAAACTGAGCGCATCGCTTACCTGAAGCGCTGGCCGGGCCGGCCGGGCTGGACCTATCAGATGATCGGGCTCGTCTGGGATCTCAACGCGATCGATCTTCTGCCGTTCGAGGAAGAAGACAGCGTTGGGGACGATCCTGTGGATGACGTGTCACCGGATGGCGCCCCTGCGGAGCCGGAAGGGCTCGATCGAACGGCGTGGTTCGCGCGCGGAGAGGCGGCGGGCTTCCCCTCCCTCGCCGCGTCGGACGCCGATCTGTACGATCCGTCCTGGCCGCAAGACTGACGCGAGGCGGCGCGCCGCCTACTCCGCGGCGGTGATCTCGTCACCCGGTGAGGCGGCTTTTTCCAAATTCTTCTGCGGATCTTTTTCGCCGCCTTTCTCGCTGGACTTGCGGGGGCGTTTCGCAGGGGCGGAGCGCTCGCCTGCGTCATCTGTGGCCGCCGCCGTGGTGCGAGCCCGCGTCGTCACGGCGATCTCATCCTGCGCCAGCAGATCTTGCAGCCGCGGCGCGTCGTCGGCGCCCCGCTCGCCACGGCCGGAGAGGCTTGGGTTCTCCATGAAAAACTCATGAACGTTGAACGGCCGCCAGTCGCTCTCGCTGACCCCCGCCGGCGGCGCGGCGCGACGGAAGCCGCCATCGGGGCCCAGCACCCAGCTTTGCGCCTCGTCGCGCAAATTAGCCGCCATCACCTGCTCCAGGATCTGCGTGCGTACGGTTTCGTTCTCGATGGGCGCCAGGGTCTCCACCCGGCGGTTGAGATTGCGATCCATCCAATCGGCCGACGAGATGTAGACCTTGGCTCGTTTGCTGGGCAGCGCCTCGCCATTGGCGAAGACGCAGATGCGGCTGTGCTCGAGAAAACGGCCGATGATCGATTTGACGCGGATGTTTTCGGACAGCCCCGGCACGCCGGGGCGCAGGCCGCAGATGCCGCGGATCACGAGATCGATGCGCACGCCGTCCCGGCTGGCGGCGTAGAGCGCGTCGATGATCTCGGGTTCGATCAGCGAGTTCATCTTCGCCCAAATCTGCGCCGGCTTGCCGGCCCGGGCGTTGGCGGCCTCTTGGGCGATGTTCTCGAGCAGCGTGGGCTTCAGCGTGATCGGCGAAAACGCCAGGCGCTCCATGTCCGTCGGCTCCGTGTTGCTGCCCACATAGTTGAACAGGCGCACCGCGTCTCGCCCCAGCCCGGGGTCGCAGGTGAACAGGCTCAGATCGGTGTAAATCTTTGCGGTGATCGGGTGATAATTGCCCGTGCCCACATGGGTGTAGGTCACGAACTCTCCGCGCTCCCGCCGCACCACGGTGCTGAGCTTGGCGTGGGTTTTATAGTCCACGAAGCCGTAGATCACCTGGCATCCCGCGCTCTCCAAGATCTTCGCCAGGCGGATGTTCGCCGCCTCATCGAAGCGCGCTTTCAGCTCAACAAGCGCCGTGACCGACTTACCGGCCTCCGCCGCCTCCACCAGCGCTTCGACGATCGGGCTCTCTTTGGAGGTGCGATAGAGGGTCTGCCGGATCGCCAGCACGTCCGGATCTTGCGACGCTTGGCGCAGGAAGCGCACCACCACCTCGAAGCTTTCATAGGGGTGGTGCAGGAGGATGTCTTTCTCCCGGATCGCCGCGAACACGTCGCCTGAGAAATCCTTCACGCGCTCCGGCATCCTGGGCGCATAATTGGGGAAGCAGAGATCCGGCCGCGCCCGGGCGTCGATCAATTGGCTAATGTCGGACACGCCGACCAAGCCCTCCACCTCGATCACCTGCTCAGGCTCCACTTCGAGCGCCTTGAACAGCGGGCCGGTGATCTTGCGGGGCGCGCCTTGCTCGATCTTCAAGCGCACCACCTCGCCGCGCCGCCGGCGTTTCAGCGCCGTCTCGAACATGGCGACCAGATCCTCCGCCTCTTCCTCGATCTCGATGTCGC
>JBCCTM010000043.1:0-14817 GCA_039198535.1 Pseudomonadota bacterium | reverse complement strand
TTCACGCCCTTTTTGCCGATGGCGGCGGCGTGATCTCGCCGGACAGCGCTCGCCAGAGCGTCGACGCCTTCGGCCACGCAACGCGCGCCATGGGCGGTGGCGCTCTCGAGGCCGCGTTCCTCCGCCATATCCAGCTTGGATTGGCCGCGGACTTCAGCCCTCTCTTCCAGTCGGCGCTCCAGCGCCCGCTGCAGCGCGGGCAGATCCTCCACGGGGAGAAGCGCGCCATGCTCGTCCAACTGAATTGGGGGATGTTCGATGGATTTTGGATCCGATATGGGATCTGTTTGGCGGTGTGTGTGTGAATTGGACATAACGAGGCTCCATGATCTGGGGATGAGTTTCACGTCCCTTATAAGACGTGTTAATCCTTATGCGAACCTCTCTTAACGAAAGGTAAATGGGCCAAGTATCTGTTTAGAATGAAAAAAACGCCGCGCGCGACGAAGGTCGCCCGCGGCGTCTCTTTCATTTCTCAGCTCAGGTGAAGGATCAGACGAGCCGCCATGCGGTGGTGAAGCCGTTCAGCGCCTGCTCCGCCGCCGCTTGCTCGGAGGCCGCCACGCCGCTAATCGCCAGCACCATGCCCTGCTTCGGGTCTTGCTGGACCTCAATGGTCGCCGCGCTCAGGCCCACGCCGTTCAGCGCCGCTTTGAACACGCGCTCCGCCGCCATCTCCCGTAAGGTCGGCTTATAGACCTTGCCCACCGCCGTCTTTGGCAGGGCCGGCAAGATCAGCACCTCCACCGGGCGCGCCGCCCGCTCGGCGACCCGCTCCGCCGCGTAATCCTTCAGCGCCGCCGGATCCGCCGTCTTGCCGGGCGCCATCTCCACATAGGCGCAGGGCGTCTCGCCGGCATAGGCGTCCGGCTGACCGATCGCGCCCACGAAAGCCACGTCCGGATGCGCCATCAGAGCGTCCTCGATGACGCCAGCGTCGATATTGTGCCCACCGCGGATGATGATGTCCTTGGCGCGGCCGGTGACCCAAAGCGCGCCCTCGGCGTCCAAGCGGCCCAGATCGCCCGTGCGGTAGAAGCCGTCATGGAACACCCCGTCATTGCGGGAAGCGTCGAGATAGCCCGGGAATTTCGCAGGGCTGTCGACGCAGATCTCGCCCGCCTCATCCCGCTCGCAATCCTTGACGTACTTCCCATCCGCATCGAACGTGCAGATCCGCACCCGCACATAAGGGCTCACCAAGCCCACTGAGCCGATCCGCGCGCGACCGGCCTCCGGATTGCAGGCCACCAAGCCGGTGACCTCGGTCATGCCGTAGACGTCGCACAGGGCCACGCCCGTCCGCTCCACAAAAGCGCGGCCGAGGGGCGACGGCAGGATCGAGCCGCCGACGATCATCATCTCCAGCGAGGAGATGTCCGCGTCGACTTCGGCATGGGCGAGCACAGAGAGCGCCGTCGGAACCGCGCCGGTGCTGGCGATCTTGTAGCGCTCCACCAGCTTCCAAAAATTCTCCACGAGCCCCGGCGTCCGGAAGCCCGCCGGCGTCGCCAGCACCGTATGGCCGCCATTGACCAACGGGCTCAGGCACATCCCGTATTTGCCGAAGATGTGGAACAGCGGCAGGGCGTTCAGGAAGCCCATCCGGTTCTCCAGCGGCAGCTCGCGATGGCCAAAGCTAGCGCTGATCATGCCGAGCTGCGCCATGATCGCCTGTTGGCGATGCGGGGCCAGTTTCGGCGCGCCGGTGGTGCCGCCGGTGTGGAACAGCGCGGAGACGGTGTCGTTGTCGATGGGATGATTAAAGGTGAAGCGGTCCCGCGGCGCGGCGGCGACGGCGGCGCGGTAGTCGAGCACGCGGGCCGAGCCGATCTGACGCTCCGGCGCGGTGGAAGGCGGCGCGCCCAGATACGGCGCCAAGCTCGCCTCCAGCATGATCTTCACGCTGGGCGCGGCGGCGACGGCGGTGGCCGCCTTCTCGGCGATGTCGAGGCCGGGGGTCGGCCCGAGCGCGATCACGGCGGTGGCCTCCATCTCTCGCAGGATCGCGCCGATGATCTCGCCCTCAAGCATCGGATTGATCGGCGCGAAAGCCCCGAGCATATGGCCGGCGACCATGGCGAACACGGTCTCGGGCATGTTCGGCGTCAGCACGGCGATGCGGTCGCCGGGGCGGACGCCGGCGGCGTGCAGCGCGTTGGCCAGGGCGCGCCCTTCCTCGATCAGCTGCGTATAGCTGGTCACATGGGGCTCGGCCGCCGGATCCGCGCTCATCAAGAAGGACTGCGCGGCGGCGGCGTCATATTTCTCCGCCTGCGCCAACAACGCGGCGACGGTGTTCGGATAGTTCAGCCTCGAGGTGAGCGGCGTCGCCTCCACCGCCTGGATCGCATCCGGCGTGGTGGGCGGGGTGAAGCTCAGGGTGCTCGGAATGTCGTTCATGGACGCGGTCTCCGATGGGGTTTCATGAGAGTTTGAGTGGCGAAAAACCGCCGCGAACCAGCACGTCGCCCCCCGGGCGCCGCTCTGGTCTCGCGCGATCGGTCAGGCGGCGCGGCGCCAGGAGCGGGCCAGCCCGTCCATGGCGGCGGCGATGTCCGCGTCCGCCCCGGCGACGCCGCTGACCACCACGGTCGTGCCATGGGTCGCGTCGGCCTCCACCGTGACGGCGGCGTCTTTGAAGCCTGCGCCGTGCAGCGCCGCGGCGCAGACCCGGGCGGTGGCGGCGTCCCGCAGCGCCGGCTTGAACACTTTGCCCACCGCCGTCTTCGGCAGCTCGGCCATCACCTCGATGTAGACCGGCCGCGCCGCCCGCTCGGCCACCCGCTCCTCCACATGGGCCATGAGCGCCGCCTCGGTGACGCGTCCGCCCTCCACCAGCTCCACATAGGCGCAGGGAAGCTCTCCCTTGGACGCGTCGGGCTGGCCGATGGCGCCGACAAACGCCACCTCGGGATGCGAGACCAAAGCGTCCTCGATCATGCCGGGGTCGATGTTGTGGCCGCCGCGGATGATCAGGTCTTTGGCGCGGCCCGTGAGCCAAACAAAGCCGTCCGGGTCCACACGGCCCAAATCGCCGGTGCGGAAAAAGCGCCCCTGCGGTCCCTCCGCCGTCTCAAAGAACAGCCCCTCATTGCGGCGCTCTTCCAGATAGCCGGGGAACACATTGGGCCCGCTCACGCAGACCTCGCCGATCTCATCCAGGCCGCAATCTCGGATCCAGCGGTCCTGATCATCAAACTGCGCGATGCGGAGCGTGATGTAGGGCGCGACGAAGCCGACCGAGCCCGTCTTAGGCCCACCCACATGGGGATTGAAGCACAGCGTGGCGATGGTCTCGGTCATGCCGTAGCCCTCGCAAATCCGCACCCCGGTCTTCTCCGTGAAGCGCTGCGCCAGCGGCGCGGGCAGCGCGGAGCCGCCGGAGATCAGCATGCCGACGGTCGATACGTCCGCATCCACGGGGATCTGGTCGAGCGCCGACACCGCCGTCGGCACCGCCGCCAGCACATGCGCGCCATGGCGCGCCACAATCTTCCAGAAATTCTCCAGAAGGCCGGGCGTCCGATACCCCGCCGGCGTGCACAACACCACGTTGCATCCCGCGCTCAGCGGCCCCGTGAGCAGCGCATACGCCGCGAACACATGGAACAGCGGCAAGCAACTCAACACCACCGGCTGCGGGCCGCCGGCGACGCCGCCAAGGCTCAGCATCGAATTGGCGATGGCGCAATTGGCGATCACCGCGCGGTGGAGATGCCGCACGAGCTTTGGCGCGCCGGTTGTGCCGCCCGAGTGAAACAAGGCGCAGAGATCGTCCGGCCCAACACTCCGCTCAAAATCGAGCCCATCCGCCCGGGCCTCGCCCGTGAAGGCGCGATAATCGACGAGATCGGCATGGGCCATCTTGCGGCCCGTCTCCGTGGGGCCTGGCACGCCGAGATAGGCGAGGAGATTGACCTCGACCACGGTCTTAACACTGGGCGCGCCGGCCACGGCCGCGGCGGCTTTCTCCGCGAGATCTGAACCCGGCGTCGGCGCCAAGGTCACCAGTATCTCGGCCTCCATGGCGTTCAGGATCGCCGTAATGATCTCCGGCTCGAGCAGAGGGTTCACCGGCGCGGCGGCGCCGATGTAATGCGCGCCGAAAATGGCGAACACCGCTTCGGGCGCGTTCGGCAGCAAAATGGCGACCCGCGCGCCCAGGGGCGCTCCCGCGGCGAAGGCGGCGTTGGCGAATTTACGCGCTTCATCTTGCAATTCGGCGTAGGTGGTGACGGCGAGCCCCGCCTCCGGGTCCGGCGTCAGCTGAAAGGTGACCGCCGGGCTGCCGCCATGCTGTGCGGCGCCATCGGCCAGCATCTCCAGCGTCGTGCGCGGCGCATAGCGCTCCGCAAGCGGCGTCTCCGCAAACGCGGCGATCTCCGCCGGGGTCTCCAGAACATTAAATTCGATGGCGCGGGGCGCCGCGTCTTGGGCCATGACGGATCCTCCAAACGACGCCCTCGCCGGGGGTGATCAACGCCAAACTCCGCGTCAAACCGACCGAGCGTTCTGTTTTGATGGGACACTAACCTGTCGTTACGTCACCCGCAATCACGAGTGTCGCAGCGGCGGCGCGTCGCAGGCCATGCTCTGGAGAAAAGAGGGACGTGCGGGAGGGAGCGAGGCCGGCCGGTGGATGCGACAATGTCTGAGCCTGAGCGACATGAGCGGCTTCTGAGCCGATGAGCAGCAAACCACTCCCCCCTCATCGCAGCCAAGACGCGTTACGGCCGATGATCAGGGGGCGCCAGCCATTCATCTTCCATGCCACAGTTGATCCCGGCGCCGGCGCGTTTCCGCCAGTGAGATCAAGACCCTCGACCGCCGGCGCGATCAGGATTTTGCAAACTCTGACCAGCGGTGCGGTTAGAGGCCCAAGGCCGCCGGCTTGCACCCAGTTACAGAGGTGATTGTGCACCCGCGCCATGTGGCCAAGGGCCGGATCGACCACAATGCCGGCGCGAAACGCGCCGCGCCCCCCCAGATCAGGGCGCGTTAAATGCTCCGACGGATGCACGCCAAGCGGATGCAGCCCGAGCGCATGGCCGAAGCGCTGAACCGGGATGTGAAAGACGGCGGGCGAAATTGCCGCGCTTCAGTTGAAGCAGGGCGATGTCGAGGTTCGCGCCGCAGTGCCGGCATAATTACGGGAGGGCTGTCATCGACCTCTCAACGATCGCTGTTGTCAAAGGATGTCGCACCCTTCCGCTTCCGTCCGGAGGATCGCCGCCGCGTTGGTGATCGCGGCTGTGGTCACCGCTGTTTGCGAGGCCTGCAGCCGCGAGGATCGAGAGGTGTTCGCTGTTTTTTGGTAGTGTGCTCGTCAGGCTGTATCTGAAACGCGTTATTCGGATCCTGCTCGCGATGTTCGCTGCTTTGATCATCGCCGCGGCGGGAGCAATTGCTCGATGGCGCGGGGCAGCGCGAAGGCGGCTTTGTGGACGGCCGGCGTGTAATACCGGGTCTCAAGCCCGGTCTTCTCCATCCGCTTACGCAGGCGCTTCTCCGAGACTTTGCGCAAGCTCGGATTGTCCGATCCCCAGCCAAACGCCATGAACCCGCCGGAGTACGTCGGCACCGCCGCCAGATAGCAGGCCGCATCGACGAAGATCTCCGAGAAGATCGCCATGTCCTCGTGCAGCTCATCGGGCTGCATGAACGGCACGCCGTTCTGCGTCACCAACACGCCGCCCTCCGCGAGCCGCGCTTTGCAGTTCTCGTAGAAGCTCCGGGCGAACAGCGCCGCGCCGGGGCCGATCGGATCGGGCCGATCGGCGATGATCACGTCGAAGGTCTTCCGGCTCCGCTTCACAAAAGCGGCGGCGTCGTCGATCACCAACTTCAGCCGCGGATCGTCAAAGGCGCCGTCGGAGAGCGACGGCAGATGACGCTTGCAGAAGGTGACGACGCTCTCATCGATCTCCACCATGGTGATGGATTTGACGCTCGCATGCCGCCGGACCTCGCGCAGCATCCCCCCATCGCCGCCGCCGATGATCAGCACCCGCCGCGCGGCGCCATGGGCGAGGATCGGCGTGTGGGCGAGCATCTCATGGTAGATGTGCTCATCCGCCTCCGCCGTCTGCACCACGCCGTCCAGCAGCAGCATGCGGCCGAAGCGCGCCGTCTCCACCACTTGCACATGCTGCTGTCCGCTGGCGTCGTCATGCAGCACGCGGGTGACCGCGTGGCCTTGGGCGTAGTCTGGGTAGAGCGTCTCAAACCGCCAGCCGGTGAGACGATCCAGATCTTCGACGCTGAAATTCGGCGCAGCGGCGGAGATCGAGGTGGCGGTGGAGGTGGAGGTGGAGGCGGCCGCCCGGGCGGGTCGGTCGTTCATTCGCCCACGAGCCCTTCGCCCCGCAGCAATTCGCGCACGCGCACTTCGCGGGCGTTGAAGGCGCGGCTCAGCACGGGCACGGCCGCGTAAGGGTCCGCCCCGCCGCACATGAAGACATCGAAGGCGCCATAGCCGCGCTCGGGCCAGGTGTGGACAGAGATATGGCTCTCGGCCAGCACCGCCACGCCGCTCACGCCTTGGGGCTCGAAGGGATGGAGATGCAGATGCAGGAGCGTCGCGCCGGAGGCGTCGATGCTGTCGAGGAAGGCGCGCTCGATGCGGGCCTGATCATTCAGCCCCTCCGCGCCGATGACCTCGATGATCAGATGCACTCCGGCGAAGACCTTGCCGTCCCGGCGGATGAAATGGTCGGGCTCCACCACATCATCGGCGCAAGGCGAGCGACCGTCGGCGATGTCCGCCGTAAGGGCGCCGATGTGAGCGGCGTCGACCCGCTGATCGACCGCGGCGTCCGCCGCGATATCCCGTGTGACTTCCGTTTGGGCGGCGCCTGACCCCAGGTCCGTCGTCCCCAATTGGAAGAGGTGTCTTGCGTCCATGCGGACCCTCCCCAACCAGCAGATACAGAGCCCAGAAGCCCCAGCTTGGCCGTGCGCGGAAAAACACTCTTCTCGCGGCGAGCCCGGGAACCATGTGGAGTTGAGGGTGTTAGGGCCCGGGCGGGGCGCAGGCAAGGGCGGAATCGCCTCGCGCCGGGATCACGAGGGCGGCGCGGCGGCCCGGCGGATCTGCGCCTCGCGGTAGGCGATCACTAACGCCGCCGCGACGATCACCGCACCGCCGATAAGCGCGTTGGGCTCGGGGGCCTGGTTGAACACCCACCACCCCGCCGCCGCCACGAACAACAGCCGCATGTAGGAGAACGGCGCCACAAACCCCGCCTCGCCCTTCGCATAGGCTTGGATGTCCGCGTACATCCGCAGCGAGGACGCCGCCACCAGGACCGCCACCCAAAGCCATTCGACCTGGGTGTCCGGCATGCGCCAGACCGGCAGCGCCACGGGCAGACACACCACCGCCGCCACCGCCGTGGATGTGGCCATCACCGCCTGGGCCCCGTCCTCCCGGGCGATCACGCGCGAGAGCAGCAACGCGACCGAGAAGCAGGCCGCGCACAGCATGGCCGCCAGCATGGCCACGTTCACGGGCGCGGCGCCCGGCTGCAGGATCACCAGCGCGCCGATGAAGCCGACCCCGACGGCCCCCCACCGCCATGGGCCGACGCTCTCGCGAAACAGCAGCCCCGCCAGCGCCGTCACGAAGATCGGCGCCAGGAAGAACAGGATGGTCGCCGTGGCGAGCGGCAGATTGGCGAGCGCGAAAAAGCCGAGATTGAGCGCCGCGCCCATCAACACGCCGCGCGCCAGATGCAGCCAGGGCCGGGTGAGGCGCAACCGCCAGAGCACGCCGCTGAACGCCATCGGCGCCAGCACCCAAAGGCCGAGAAGCGTGCGCAAAAAGGCGATCATTTGCGTCGACAGCGTCTGGGAGAGGGTCTCCACGGCGACGTAGAGCGCGGTGGCCGCCAGCCCGGATGCAAGGATCCACGCCGCGCCGACCAAATTGTCCGAAGCGCTTTTTGGGCCGCTTCCCGGGCCGACAGCGCCGTTCGCCGGAGAGCCGGGCGCCACCGCGTTGGCCGCCTCGGAATTCACCTCGCCACTCGAGGGGAGATCCGGCCCCGCGTCCAACGTACGCGGCGAGGATGGTGTCAGATCGGATCGAGGAGGCGCAGGCACGGGCTGTTCTTTCTCAAGTGAGGCGGTCGGATCGGTCCCCTGACGCCAAAGTTCATCGCCGGGGGCGAAGGCGGGTCGGCGCCCCGCACAGGCCAGCCAGACTAAAGCAATGGGCATAGTGCGCGCCTGCGCCGCCCCTGACCCTGCTGCGAAGCGGAACGGTCCCCGGTGAGCCGATCTCGGGTAGGCGATCTCAAGCCCTGTGTCACGGCGCAACGCCGCCGCCGGCCCCACCGTCACCATGCGCGCGCTGTGTGATGGCGCTCCCCCACAGCTGGCGGCCGTATCGCCGCGTTGCGCATCTCTCTCGCCGCGGCGTCGCGCCTGTCCACCAGCGGAGCAGAGCGCCCTTCCTTTCCTCTCCCCCCCCCTCCGCTGTCTCGCCTCCCCTCTCCACCTGCGCCCCGCATCGAGCAGCTTCCCGCGCGCGTCATCCATCGCGAACGCCGCGCAGGGGTCTCAATGGCCCCAAGCGGCGTACCCCCTACCGCCTCCGGGATCGGCGTCCCCCCCAAGCCGCGCGATGGTTGACCGTCGCCTTCGCCTCTGATTTTCGAGCAGGAATTGTCAGTTACGGAGACCAAAATGGCGCGCCTCGACATCAAGGACCGGGTGGTGCTGATCACCGGCGGCGGCCAAGGGATCGGGCGGGAGCTTGTCCGCGAAACGCTGGATCGCGGCGGCGTGCCCGTGGTGGTCGAGGTGGACCGTTCGCTGGAGGAACAGATCCGCGCGCAGATCGGCAATCGCGGCGCGGCGCATTTCGCGGATGTCCGCGACGCCGAGGCGATGGCCCGCATCGTCGAAGAGACCGTGGCCGCCTATGGACGGCTCGACGTGGTGCTCGCCAACGCCGGGATCGAGCGGATCGGCCCGGTCTGGGACATGCCGGCCGAGGATTTCGAGGCGGTGATCGAGATCAATGTGCTCGGCGCCTACCGCACCATGAAGCCGGCCTTGCCCCATGTGATCAAAGCCGGCGGACATCTGCTGACCATCGCCTCAGTGGCGGCGGTGCTGCCGCAGCCCGTGGGCGCGGCCTATAGCGCGTCGAAGGCCGCGGTGGACATGATGATGCGGATCATCCGCATGGACCTCGCTGGAACCGGCGCGTCCGCCGGCGCGGCCTATTTCGGCATCATCCCCACCAAGATGGGCGATGAGGTCGCGCAGAACCCGGTGATCGCCCAATCGGTGTCGCGTCTGCCCGGCCGCCTGCTGGGCGTGACCCCGCCCCCGAGCGCGGCGACGGCCGCCCGCAAGATCATGGACGGCGTGGAGCGCCGCAGCCCCCGCGTCTACGCCCCTTGGATGATCCGCTTCAGCTACCTCATCCGCGGCCTCTTGGCCCAAGGCGTCGACTTTCAAACCAAGCTGATGGGCGTGGAGGGCGCCATCCGAGCCCATTACGGCGCGCCCAAACCGCCCGAAGCGCCGAAGCGCGAAGCGGCGGAATAAAGGGCCCGAGCGATGGATCGGGCGAGGTTGGCCACCGGCGCACGGCTCCTCTAAAAATCCGCGCGAGGGGTGAGGGTGAACGGGCCGCATCCGGGGCTGTCGACGCGGCCGATGAAGCGGCCGCCCCGCGCCTCGCCGACCATGTCGACGGCGAGATAGGCGTCCGGGTTGTCGATCCAAAACAACGGGCGGCCGCGGAACCGGGCGCCGCCGTCGAGGTCTTCGTCGCCTTCGGCGCGGTCGAGCTCAGGCTCGAACACCATGTGAAACGCGCCGCTTCCCACATCGGGGTTCTGCTCCAACGGAAAGAACCGAAACAGGGCGTAGCTGCGGCCGTCGGGCAGTTGGTCGCCCACGGTCAGCGCCAAGCCGGTCACGCCTTGCGGGCAGGTGTAGACGCCCTCCCACGCGCCGGTGATGGCCGAGCGCCGGGCGCGCCCCTCGCTCGCGGCCGCGGCGCAGCGCGTGGGCAGGGTGGCGACTCATTCGCCAAACGCTTGGACGGCGGAGGCGCAAGCCGCCGGTTCGCCATCGGCGATGACGCCGAGGCGCAACGCGCGGCGGCACTCCGCCGTGATCCGGTTGAGGCAAGCGCGCTCCTGCACGGCGCAATCTCCGCGCTCGGCGGCGCGTCCTGCAGTCGCCGAGGCCGTCGCCGCCATGACTGCACAGACGGCGAGCCAAACAGCGCAAGCGCGCCGGATCATTCCAGCACCACCGCCGCCAGTCCCTCGGTCACCTGATCGCCCTCCGCCACAGCGACGGAGGCCACCACGCCGTCCCGCGGCGCGCTGAGCGTCAGGGCCATTTTCATGGCCTCCATCTCCACGAGCGGCTGTCCGGAGGCGACCTCCGCACCGGGCTCCACCAGCACCGCACGGATCACGCCGGGCATTGGCGTGAGCGCGGCGTCGCCGGAGGCCTCCGCCCCCGCGCCCCGCTCCGCCAGGGGATCGGCGAGGATGAAAGCGGCGCGCTCATCGCCGAGCCGCGCCATCAGTCGGGTCTCCGGCCGGCCGGCGCGGGGGGCGGTGAACCGGTCGATCTGCGCCGCCATGCGCGCTGGCGCCGCCGCCTGGCCGTCACCGCCGGCCGTCACCCCGCAGCGCCGGCCGAGCCGCGCCCCTGGATCAACCGTCAGGCTGATCGGGGTCTCGCGCCCCGCCCAGGTCACCTGCCAGGTCACCTGAAAGCGCCCGCCGCCCAAATGGGAGACGCGCGATGGGCCGAGCTCGCCGCCCCCCGCATCGCGCAGCGCCACGTCGCGCGCGGCCGCGCCCCAGGGGCGATAAAACGCCGTTGACGCCGGGATCTGCGCGACCGATGGCGTCGTCTCCTCCGCGCCCGCGTGATCGGCGAACCCGCCCGCCGCCGCCACGGCCGCCAGCGCGCGGAGCGCGGGGCTCGGCTCGGGGTCGGCCGCCAACGCCGCGCCCGCCGCGCCGATCAACCCCGTCTCCACGGCGCCGTCCCGCACCGCCTGCATCCGGCAGAGCCGAGCAAGGAAGCCCACATTGCTCTCGACGCCATCGATCTCGGTCTGATCGAGCCCCGCCGCCAAGGCGGCCAGCGCCGCTCGGCGATCCGGGCCCGTGGCGATCAGCTTGGCGACCATCGGATCGTAATGCGGCGTCACCTCCTGCCCCTCGATCACGCCGGCCTCCACGCGGAAGGCTCCGGGATCCGGCCAGCGGATCCGGGCGAGCTGGCCGATGGAGGGCGCGAAATCGCGGGCGGGCGCCTCGGCGTAGATCCGCGCCTCCACCGCCCAACCGCGCCGCTCAATCTGCTCTTGGCGGAGCGGCAACGGCTCGCCCGCCGCGACGCGAAGCTGCCACTCCACGAGATCAAGGCCGGTGATCGCCTCGGTCACCGGATGCTCCACCTGCAGACGCGTGTTCATCTCGAGAAAATAAAACCGCTCGGGCGAGAGCCCGTCCGCGCCGTCGGCGATGAACTCCACCGTGCCCGCGCCCTCATAGGCCACCGACCGCGCCACCGCGAGGGCCGCCTCGGTGAGCGCGGCGCGCATGGTCTCATCGACGCCCGGCCCCGGCGCCTCCTCGATCACCTTCTGATGGCGGCGCTGCAGCGAGCAATCCCGCTCGAACAGATGGACGAGCCCGCCCTGGCGATCGCCGAACACCTGCACTTCGAGGTGCCTCGGTTGGGCGATCAGCTTTTCAATCAACACCGCGCCATCGCCGAAAGACGCCTCCGCCTCCGCTTGGGCCGCCGCCAAAGCGGCCGGGAAAGCGTCTGGATCCGTCACGGCGCGCATGCCTTTGCCGCCGCCGCCCGCGCGGGCTTTGATCATCACGGGAAAGCCGATCCGCCGCGCCTCTTCGGCCAAGAGGTCCGGCTCCTGGGAGCCGCCATCATAGCCGGGGATCACCGGCGCGCCCGCCTCCGCCGCCAAGCGCCGCGCGGTGTCTTTCAGGCCCATGGCGCGGATCGCCTCGGCGCTTGGGCCCACAAAGCGCAGGCCCGCCTCCGCCACGGCCTCGGTGAAGGCCGCGTTCTCCGAGAGAAAGCCGTAGCCCGGATGGACTGCGTCGGCGCCGGAGGCCTGCGCGGCCGCTAAAAGGGCGGGGATGTTCAGATAGCTCTCCCGCGCCGGGGCGGGGCCGATCCGATACGCGACATCGGCGGCGGAGACATGGGGCGCGCCCGCGTCGGCGTCGGAATAGACCGCGACGGTGCGAATTCCGAGCCGCCGCGCCGTGCGCATCACCCGCAAAGCGATCTCGCCGCGATTGGCGATCAACAATGTGTCGAACATGGATCCCGGTGGGCCTCTCCTCATGCGCCGCGCTGTTGAGCCTTCTCTTGGACCTTCTCTCGGGCCCTCTCTTGGGCCCTCTCTTGGACCTTCTCTTGGACCTTCTCTTGGACCGCGCGTTCTAACGGTCTCCCGCCGCCACGGCCCTGCGGACAGCCGTGGGGGCGGTCACCCGCAACAGGATCGGCCAGCCATGGATCACATCGGAGAATAACTCGATATCGGCGGACAGCTCCGCCACGCTCACCGCCATCTCCACCGCCGGCGCGCGCTGCTCCTCGCCGCTCCAACAGCCAAACAGCGCCGCCGCGTCCCGCGGGCCGCCCAACACGCCGCTCAACAGCGACCGCAGGGCATGATAAGCGGCGATGCTCTCGATGGTGTCCGTGTCGCGGAAAATGCAACCGCAGCCCGCATCCGATGCGGCGTTTGGATCGAGATGCTCTAGCCCAAAGGTCCAGGCCAGCGAGGGACCGGCGTCCGGATCGCCTGCGCCGTCGCCCGCGCCTTCACCACGCACAGGCGCCGCCCCGGCGTCGCCTTTCGGATCGTGGCGGTCTCCCAACGCCGGCTCACCCGGCGCGGGCCCGGCCCCGCCATTGGCGTCGCGATCAGCACTCAGGACGCCGCGCGGCGTTCGCGCCCCGATGGCGTAGATCGACGCTTGATCGCGCAGGGCCGTGGGCGCGTCCTTGGGCCGCAGACGCTCCAGCACCAAGGGCCCTTGCGCGGGGGCGACCACAACCGGCCGCTCGGTTCCCAGATAGAGCATCAGGCACATGCCAGCGCCTCCCTGATCACCGCGCCTCCCCGCCCAAAGCGCGTCACATGCGGAACAGGCCGAACCGCGTCTCCTCGATCGGCGCGTTGAGGGTCGCCGCCAGGCTGAGGCCGAGCGCGTCCCGCGTGCGGCGCGGATCCAGGACGCCATCGTCCCAGAGCCGGGCCGAGGCGTAAAGCGGTCGGCTCTCCCGGTCGAATTGCGCCTCAATGGGTTGCTTGAAGGCCGCTTCCTCCTCGGCGGACCACGCGCCGCCCTTCCGCTCAATGGCCTCACGCCGCACCGTGGCCAGCACGCCCGCCGCCTGCGGCCCGCCCATCACCGAAATTCGGCTCGACGGCCAACTCCACAGAAAACGCGGCTGATAGGCCCGGCCGCACATGCCGTAATTGCCCGCGCCAAAGGACCCGCCCAAAATCAGCGTGATCTTGGGGACGGCAGTGGTGGCGACGGCGGTCACCATCTTCGCGCCATGCTTGGCGATGCCCTCGTTCTCGTATTTGCGGCCCACCATGAAGCCGGTGACGTTTTGCAGAAACAAGAGCGGGATCTTCCGCTGTGAGCAGAGTTCGATGAAGTGCGCGCCCTTTTGCGCGCTCTCAGAGAACAGCACCCCATTATTCGCGAGAATCCCCACGGGCGCGCCGTGGAGATGCGCGAAGCCGCAAACCAAGGTCTCGCCATAGCGCGCCTTGAACTCGTCGAGGCGGGAGCCGTCCACCAGTCGCGCGATGGCCTCGCGGATCTCAAAGGGCTGGCGGAGATCAGGCGGCACGATCCCCAGCAGCTCATCGGGATCGTATAGCGGCGGCTCTGGCGAGCGCAGCGCGATCTCGACGCGGGTCTGCGGGCCGAGATGCGCCACCGCCTGGCGGAGCAGCGCGATGGCCTCATCGTCATCGGCCGCCAAATGATCCGCCACGCCCGAGAGCCGCGTATGCGCGTCCCCTCCGCCCAACTCCTCGGCGGTCACCTCTTCGCCTGTGGCGGCCTTCACTAAGGGCGGGCCCGCGAGGAAGATCGTGCCCTGTCCTGCAACGATGACCGTCTCGTCGGCCATGGCCGGCACATAGGCGCCGCCCGCGGTGCAGGAGCCCATGACCGCCGCCAACTGGGGCACGCCCGCCGCGGACATGCGGGCCTGATTGTAGAAGATGCGGCCGAAATGATCCCGATCGGGAAACACCTCGGCCTGGTTCGGCAGGTTAGCGCCGCCGCTATCCACCAGATAGACGCAAGGCAGCCTGTTCTCGGCGGCGATCTCCTGGGCGCGGAGATGCTTCTTCACCGAGATCGGATAATACGTGCCGCCTTTCACGGTGGCGTCATTGGCGACGATCATCACGTCGCGGCCGGAGACCCGGCCGACCCCAGCGATGGCCCCGGCCGCAGGCGCGGCGCCATCATAGAGCCCATGGGCGGCGAACAGCCCCACCTCCAGAAACGGCGAGCCCGGATCCAGCAGACGCGCCACCCGCTCCCTGGGCGGCAGCTTGCCCCGCGCCTCCTGCTTGGCGCGCGCCTCCGGCCCACCGCCATCCATCGCCCAGGCCGCCGCCGTCTCAACCTCGCCAATGGCGTCCAGCATGGCGGCGCGATTGCGCTGAAATCCCTCGTCCCGCGTGGAGAGCTGCGACGTGATCACGCTCACCGCACGACGCCCCCAAACGGCGCGGCGTCGACCCGGCGC
>JBCCTM010000042.1:0-14859 GCA_039198535.1 Pseudomonadota bacterium | reverse complement strand
GACGCCGTGGAAGGCCTGGAGGGACGGCCGGAGGCGGCGAATTTGGTCTCGATCTACGCGGCGTTAGCGGAGGTCAGCCCGGCGCAGGCTTTGGAGGAGTTCGCCGGCGCGCCGTTCAGCGCGTTCAAGCCGGCGCTGACGGATCTGGCCATCGCTCAACTCGCGCCCATCGGCGCCGAGATGCGCCGGCTGCTGGATGACCCGGGCCATATCGACGCCGTGTTGGCGGACGGAGCCGAACGCGCCGCCGCCATCGCAGAGCCGATCCTGGAGGAGGCGCATCGCTTGGTGGGGCTCGCCTAACGGCGGAGGCCGGTCCGAGCAGCAAGTCAGGTCATTTGACGAAACGGCCCCTGCGTCCCCATATCGCCGATAAAGGAACCGTTTGAGCAGGTCCGGCGTCGATGGCGCGGCCAATGAAAGATCCGCAGGGAACAGAGCGATGTTTATTCAGACTGAAGAGACGCCAAATCCGGCGACGTTGAAGTTTCTGCCCGGGGTCGCCGTGCTCTCCACAGGGTCGGCCGAGTTCAGCGGCGTGGAGGCCGCCGCCGCCTCGCCCTTGGCGACGCGGCTGTTCGCCGTCGAAGGCGTCGGAAATGTGTTCCTCGGGCCCGATTTCATCTCGGTGACCAAAGCGGAGGCCGAGGACTGGGACGACATCAAACCGGCCATCCTCGGCGCCATCATGGAGCACTACCAATCGGGCGACGCTGTCATGGCCGGAGAGCCCGAGGGCGGCGAGTTGGGCGGGCATGCCGACCATGACGGCCCAGACGCCGAAGTGGTGGAGCAGATCAAGACGCTGCTCGACACCCGGGTGCGCCCCGCGGTCGCCCAGGATGGCGGGGACATCACCTTCCATGGTTTCGACGACGGCGTCGTTTATCTCACCATGCGTGGAGCCTGCGCAGGCTGTCCAAGTTCGACGATGACCCTGAAAATGGGCATCGAGAACCTCCTCCGGCATTACATTCCGGAAGTCGTCGAGGTCCGACCCGTCGGCGTATGATCGCCTCTGAACAAGGGCTTACCGGATCGGCTGAGCCGGAGATCCCTTGGCGCGGGCCAGGCGCTCTGCTGGCCATCGACGCGACAGGGCCCTTTTGCGGCGTTGGGGTCGCCCGGGCCGATGGCGTGGCGTCCGTGCGCTGTGTTTCGATGGAGCGGGGCCACGCCGAAAGAATTTTCCCGCTGATCGAGGATAGCCTCGCCGCCCTGGGATGCGGATATGACGACGTCTCGCGTCTGGCCGCATGCCGCGGGCCCGGTTCGTTCACCGGGGTGCGGATCGCAGTCGCTGCGGCCCGGGGCTTGGCTCTGGCGATCCCGGGGTCGACGGCGCTGGGGGTCGACGCCTTCGCACTCCATGCGGAGGCCGCACGCCACGCCGGTGTCCGCGGGCCGGTTCGGGTCGTTTTTGGCGCTCCGCCCCGGCAGATCGCCCGGCGCTTTGATCTAAACGACCGAGCCGCGGAGGCGCTCGCCGACATTCCCTCAGGGTCCGCCCCTGATGTCGAGCTTGGCCCTGGCGCGTGGGACGGGCCTGCAGGCGCGGAGCCAACCGCCCTCATGGCGGCCTTGCTTCGCCTGGCGGTCAGCCAGGGGCCGGAGGACGCCCCGGCGACGCCTTTCTATTCGCGCGCGCCTGACGCGTCTCCAAGCCAGGAGGACCGGCCGATCCGCCTTGGACCGCGGCCCAGAGCGTCGGGCGGCGCGTAGACGGTGGACGGCGCATGCCCGCAGGGTCAGCCCTTTCGCCTCCGTGTCAGGTCCGACATCCAGGACGACGCAGAGGCGTGGCGGGCGCATGCGGCGCTGCGCGCTGAAGCCTTCCCCAACGGCGCTCCATGGTCCGCGGAGAGTATCGCCAATTTGTGCAAGAGCCCGGCTGTGGTCTGCCTGGAAGCGCGTAGCGGCGCGGCGCTGGTCGGTTTCCTCTTGCTCCGGGTCGCAGGCGACGAAGCCGAGATCTTGACCTTATGTTGCGGCGCGAAATCGAGGCGACGCGGCGTCGGCCGGGCTTTGGTCGAAGGCGCTTTGCGCGAAGCGAAAAACGCGGAAACCAAAGCCGTCTTCTTGGAAGTCGCCGTGGGAAATGGCGCCGCAAGAGCCCTCTACAGCGCCGCCGGGTTTGAAAATGTCGGACGACGTCCCGGATACTACCCTCGCACTGACCGGGGCGCTGAGGACGCGCTGGTGCTCCGAAATCAGCTTGAGGAATGATAATAACGCCGCGGTCACCGCGGCGACCAGTTTGGTCGGTTAGTATTTTCAGTAATACCGCAATTGAAGGTTTGACTTCAGAAATTTGCTATGACACAGGCTGACGAATGAAGGCGCTCAATTGTCGGGAGCAGCCACCGAATTTGCATGACACAACAACCAAATGATCGGGTATTTTCCGCGCGGTTATGGGCGGTTAACTCGGTCAATCAACAGAGAGTGACGAACAGGCCATGAACGACATTGGTAGCATCGACGGCGGAGCAGATATGAGCGATCTGCTCCAGCTCACCTCGGAAATCGTATCTTCGCATGTCTCTAACAACCCAGTGGCGCAGTCTGATTTGCCAACGCTAATCAAGACAGTGTTTGAGACACTTCACGATTTGTCCACTGATGAGCCCGAAGAGCCTGTGGAAGAGTTGAAGCCGGCGGTGCCGATCAAGAAATCCGTGACGCAAGATCACATCGTGTGTCTCGAGGATAGCAAGCAGCTCAAGATGCTCAAGCGGCACCTCAAGTCGAAATACAACATGACCCCGGAGGAATACCGCGCGCGCTGGGGCTTGCCGGCCGATTATCCGATGGTCGCGCCGAGCTACGCGCAGAAGCGCCAGGAGCTCGCCAAGAAGATCGGGTTGGGGCGCAATCGTTCCAAGTGAAAGGGTCCGACCCGAAAGGCGCGCGGCTCGCGGCGCTGAGGGTCTGACCGCCCCGAAAAAACCGTTCGGCGCGCGGCATGCGCCTCAGATAAAGAACGTCGCGGCGACGCGGCGTTTTTTTGTGGGTCCGCTGGGGTTCGCTGATCAGAGATGGGGCTCATATGGCTGGACAAGACCCCCCGCGAAAGCAGGACCGGAAGCCCGATCCTGCGGGCGAGCAAGCGGATAGGCAGGCGGATAAGAAGGTCTTCATCAAATCCTATGGCTGTCAGATGAACGTCTATGACAGCCAGCGGATGGCGGACGCCATGGCCGCGGACGGTTACGCGCCGAGCGACAGCCCCGAAGACGCCGACCTGATCCTGCTCAACACCTGCCACATCCGCGAGAAGGCGGCGGAAAAGGTCTATTCGGAGCTCGGACGTCTCCGTCGCGTCGTGGACGCCGGCGCGGCCGAGGGGCGCAAAGTCGTGATCGGCGTAGCCGGTTGCGTGGCACAGGCGGAAGGGGCCGAGATCCAGCGCCGCCAACCTCTTGTGGACTTCGTTGTGGGGCCGCAGGCCTATCACCGCGCGCCGGATCTGACGCGGAAAGCGCGCCGCGGTGAGAAGTCTGTGGAGACCGACTTTCCCGAGGAGGACAAGTTCGATCACCTGCCTGCGGCGGGCCTCGCCGAGACGCTGCGCGCAGGGGGCGCGACGCCGGCCAAACGCGCGGCGCCGACGGCGTTCCTGACGGTCCAAGAAGGTTGCGACAAGTTTTGCGCGTTCTGCGTCGTGCCCTACACGCGCGGGGCTGAGATCTCCCGCCCGGCCGCCAAAATCCTGGAGGAAGCCAAACGCCTGGCCGATCGCGGCGTCCGCGAACTGACCCTGCTTGGGCAGAATGTGAACGCTTATCACGGCGACGCGCCAGATGGGGCTGGCGTCTGGAGCCTGGCGGATTTGCTCCACGCGTTGGCGGCGATCCCGGGCGTCGCGCGGCTGCGCTATACGACCTCTCACCCCAACGACATGGGCGATGATCTCATTGCGGCCCATGCTGACTTGCCTGCGCTCATGCCGTATCTGCATTTGCCGGTCCAAGCGGGCTCGGACCGTATTCTCGAGGCGATGAACCGGAGGCACGACGCCGCGTTCTACCTCCGCTTGATCGAGCGGATCCGCGCGGCGCGGCCCGACATCGCGCTTTCCGGCGACTTCATCGTCGGCTTCCCCGGCGAGACGGATGCGGATTTCGAAGCCACGCTGCGCTTGGTGCGAGAGGTCGAGTACGCCCAGGCCTACTCGTTCAAATATAGCGTTCGCCCGGGGACGCCGGCGGGCGATCTCACGGCGCAGGTTGATGAGACCGTTAAGACGGAGCGCCTCGCCGCGCTGCAAGCTCTCCTAAGCGCGCAACAAAAGGCCTTTCAAGCCAAGTGTGTGGGTCGGGAGGTCGACGTCCTGTTCGAAAAAAAGGGGCGCGAGCCAGGCCAGTTGGTCGGCCGCAGCCCTTATCTGCACGCTGTCCACGCCCAAGCCGATCCACACCTGATCGGAGAGATCGCCCGCGTGCGCATCGGCGCGTCGATGCCGAACAGCCTCGCCGGCGTTGTCCTCTCTAAATCCGATCCGGTGGCGCTGAGGGCGTAGCGGCGTTGGAGGCTAGAGATCGTCCTCGGGCTCGAGCGTCATCACAAACCAGCTGACGCCGAATGTGTCCGTCAAAACGCCGAAGCCTGGGGAGAAAAAGGTCTCTGCGAACGGGGTCTGGATCTCCGCGCCAGCGGAAAGCCCGTCGAACCAGCGTTTCGCCTCCAAAGGATCTTGGGTCTGCAAGGCCACTGACACGCTCTGCGCGCCATCGGCTCCCGGTCTCCCATCGCTCGCCATGATCATCGCGCCGGCCACCGTGAACTCGGCGTGCATCACCGCCTCGGGCGGCAGGCCTGGCGGGGCTTGCGAGGGATCGGGCGCGTCGCTGACCCGCAACAGCATGCTGATCGAAGCGCCAAGGGCGGCTTCGTAGAATTTGAGCGCGTCGGCGCAGTCGCCGTCGAACTGAAGGTAGGGGATAACCGCCATTCCCGTCTCCACGCGGCGCCTGATGCGCCTAAAGCGGCGTAAAAATGCTGTGCGCTTGCGGCGAGCGCCATGCGGAACGGCGCCGCACGCGCCTAGAGAGATCGACCGAACGCACCCCGCGTCGCTTAGCGCGAATTAGGCCGCCAGCGCTCCGATTAGCGCGTTCAAAACCGGCCGGCCTTTCTTTGTCGCCGCCAATCGCCGACCATCGCCAAGCTCGCGAATGGTCAAAAAGCCCTCTTCAAGCAGGGGGTCGATCCGGTCGGCCGGCAACGGGGCTCCGGCGAGCCGCGCATAGCGATCCAAGTCGACGCCTTCCGACAAACGAAGGCCCATTAAGAGCATTTCATCCGCTTGCGACGCCGGGCTGACCGCGGAGAGAGAAGCCATCGCTTCACCGTCTCGCTCCACATGGGTGAGCCAGCTGGCGGGGTCGCGAACGGTCTCTGTGGCCCAACGCTCCGCGCCATCGGTGAGCCGGCCATGGGCGCCGGGGCCGACGCCCGCATAGTCGCCATATCGCCAGTAGACGAGATTGTGACGGCTCTCGGCCCCAGGCCGCGCATGATTTGAGACCTCATACGCCGGCATCCCGGCCGCGTCGCACAGCTCCTGGGTCACGTCATAGAGCGCCGCTGACAATTCCTGTTCCGGCGTCCGCAGCTTGCCCCGGCGCTCCAGCTCGTAAAAGCGCGTCCCAGGCTCAATGGTCAGCTGATAGAGGGACAGGTGGTCCACAGCGGCGCCCAGGGCGGCTCGAAGTTCGCGACGCCAGCTCTCCACGCTCTGACCGACGCGGGCGTAAATCAGGTCGAAGCTCACCCGTGAGAAGATCGACCGCGCGACTTCGAATGCGGCGCGCGCTTCGGCGGCGGTGTGGAGCCGGCCAAGCGCCGTGAGATCGCTATCCTTGAGGGCCTGCACGCCAAGAGACAGGCGGTTGACACCCGCATCTCGATAGCCGCGGAACCGGCCCGCCTCAACGGAGGTGGGATTGGCCTCCATGGTGATCTCCGCCTCGGAGCTCAGGCCCCATAGCGCATCGATGCGCTCGATCACGGCGGCGACGGTCTCCGGCGGCATGAGGCTCGGCGTGCCGCCGCCGAGAAACACCGTGTCGGCCATCCGGTCGGGGGCGCGGGCGTAGGCGGCGTCCAGCTCGCGCAACAAGGCGGCGCGCCATCGCTTTTGGTCCACCTCGCGCCAAACATGGCTGTTAAAGTCGCAATAGGGGCAGCGAGATTGGCAGAAAGGCCAATGCACATAGACGCCGAAGCCGCCATGTCTCCAGTCCCGCCGGTCCGATTTCGAGGGCCGCGCTTGCGCGCGCCGCGGCGGATTTTCGTCCAAGCTCCAAGCGGCTTGGTCGAAAAGCGCGCCTTCCCCTGCGTCACCCATGATGGGCTCCTTCACTCGCCGCGTCGGGTTGGCTTGAGAGCGCAAGTACTATGCTGCGCCGCAGCGCCACGCGGGCCCGGGTAAGATGCTGCACCGCACTATAAGCGACGTCAACTTCTTCCAATGAAGTAGCGGTACTGTCGTGTTTGCAAGGCTAGCGGCGGTCAATCCGCAGCTTATATCGCGATTGTTTCGGGAGGCGCGTAGACAGGTCGCGAATCAGCCGCATTTTCTGGCGTCAAACGGCAAAACAACGCTCGACAAGTTGCTGAAATGCGCGCGCGCGGTGGCTGTTCGCGTGTTTGGCCGCCGGCGCGATCTCGCCATAGGTGCTTTGCTCTCCCGCGCGGATGAACATCGGGTCATAGCCGAAGCCGCGATCGCCGCGCGGCGGCCAGATCACCCGACCCTCCACATGACCTAAGAAGGTCTCGGTATGACCGTCGGGCCATGCGAGACACAGCGCGCAACTGAAGCGCGCGGTCCAGGGCTCCGCCGCGTCGACCGCGCGCAGCCGCTCATGGACCTTGCGCATGGCCAGGTCGAAGTCGCGCCCGGTGGGGGTCTCCGCCCAATCCGCCGCGTAAACGCCCGGCTCGCCGTTCAGCGCGTCAATGGAGAGACCACTGTCATCCGAGAGCGCCGGCGCGCCTGACGCGCGGGCGGCGGCGAGCGCCTTGATCGCGGCGTTGCCCTCAAAGGTCGTCTCTGTTTCATCCGGCACGGGGAGGCCGAGATCGGCGACGGACACCGTCTCCACCCGGAAAGGCGCGAGCAACTCGCCGATCTCGCGCACCTTGCCGGCATTGTGGCTCGCCACCACCAGGCGGCCGCCCTCAAAGCGCCGCGCCGCAGCGACCCCAGCCTCGCTCATGTGAGCCCCAACGCGGCCTGTTGCAGGCCTGTCAGCTCCTCAACGCCTTTCCGGGCCAAGGCCAGCAGCTCCATGAATTGCGGCTCTGTGAAGGGCGCGCCCTCGGCGGAGCCTTGGATCTCCACGATCCCGCCCGCGCCGGTGATCACAAAATTCGCATCCGTGTCGCAGGCGCTGTCCTCGGCGTAGTCGAGATCGAGCACCGGCTGACCCTTGTAGATGCCGCAAGAGATGGCGGCGACAGAGGTCTCGATGGGCAGGTGCTTCAGCTCGCCGGCGTCCACCAGCTTCTGCGCGGCCTGATGCAGCGCAACGTAGCCGCCGGTGATCGCGGCGGTGCGGGTGCCGCCATCGGCTTGCAGCACATCGCAATCGATCAGGATCTGCCGCTCGCCCAGCGCCACACGGTCCAACGCCATGCGAAGGGACCGCCCGATCAGGCGCTGGATTTCCTGACTGCGGCCCGATTGGCCGGATTTCGCCTCACGTCGGGAGCGGCTGTGGGTGGCCCGGGGCAACATTCCGTATTCGGCGGTGGTCCAACCCAGCCCGGAGCCGCGCAAAAACGAGGGCGGTTTTTCCTCGACGCTCGCCGTGCAGAGCACGTGGGTATCCCCGAACTTCACGAGGCAAGATCCCTCCGCGTGTTTGGCGTAACCGGGTTCAAGGGAGACCGGGCGGAGGCTGTCGGCGGCGCGGCCAGAGGGGCGCATGCGAGATCCTTTAAATGACGATTTGAAAGAGGGTTGCGTCGGGTGATCGATCGTTCTCAGCACCAACCCCACCGCTCGGCTCTAGCGAGGGCGCGGTCGCCCGTAAAGCGTCGAGACTTTCGCGTTGGCGGCAACAGCCTTAGATGAAGGGGAGCGCCCGCTGACGCGACGTTGACCAAACCGCAGTCCAAGCGCGGGGTAAGACACAGATATGAAAGCTGGAAGTTACGCGCGGGACCAAAATGAACGACGCCTCCGCAACGCTTGCTGAATTAAACGAGCGCAGTCGCGAAATCTTCCGGCGCCTGGTTGAAAGCTATCTGGCGACCGGGGAGCCGGTGGGTTCCCGGACCCTGTCGAAACAGCTCCAGACGCCGCTCTCCGCCGCCTCGATCCGCAACGTGATGCAGGATCTTGAGCATATGGGGCTTCTCGACAGTCCCCATGTGAGCGCCGGGCGACGCCCAACCCATCGCGGCTTGCGTCTGTTTGTAGACGCGATGCTGGAGGTCGGCGGCCTTTCGCCGGAGGAGCGGCGCACCATTGAGGACGGGCTCGGCACGGACGCCGCCTCCATCGATCATATGCTGGGCGCGGCGGGATCCGTGCTCTCGGGCCTCGCCGGCGCGGCGAGCTTGGTGACCGCGCCGAAGACCGACGCACCGGTCAAGCATGTGGATTTCGTCGCGCTCTCCGACGCCCAAATCTTGGTGATCCTCGTGAAGGAGGATGGCGCGGTCGAAAACCGACTGATCTCCGCGCCGCCCGAGTTCACGCCCTCCGCCCTCCAAGAGGCGGCGAACTTCCTAAACGCCCAGCTTCGCGGCAAGACCTTGGCGGAGGCCCAGACCTGGCTGACCGACGCGATGGCGTCGAGGCGGCGGGAACTCGGCGCCATCGCTGCGAAGTTGGTGGAGGCGGGCCTCGCCGATTGGGGCCCGGGCGGCTCAGGCGACCCCGCGCCGGAGCGTCTGATCGTCCGCGGGCGGGCCAACCTCTTGTCCGATCAAGATTTAGGCTCAGACCTTGAACGGATGCGGCAGCTCTTTGAGGATTTGGAGCGCCAGGCCGATCTCGCGCAGCTCGTCGACCTCGCCGACCACGCCGAGGGCGTGCGCATCTTCATCGGCGCGGAGAACAAGCTGTTCTCCATGGCCGGTTCCTCCTTGGTGATCTCACCCTATGTGGGCAAGGACCAGCAAGTGGTCGGGGCCATCGGCGTGATCGGGCCGACCCGCATGAATTATGGTCGCATCGTTCCGATCGTAGACTATACCGCCCGACTGATGAGCCAGTTGATGGCCGACCGAAACGCCAGTGGAGGCTGACCATGTCCGACGAAAAAAACGAGACCGGCGCATCCTCAGAGGGTGATGCCGACGCGGCGCAGTCCGGCGGCGGCGCCGTGAAGTTCGACGCGTTCGACGGCGGCGGCGGCGAGACGGACGCCAACGCGGAAGCGGACGCGGAGACGACGGATGTCGCAACGCTTCAAGCGCGGATCGCACAGCTTGAAACGGAGCTCTCGGCGAAGAATGATCAGCATTTGCGGGCTGTGGCCGAGGTGCAAAACATCCGCCGCCGCAGCGAGCGAGATCGGCGCGAGGCGGAGCAATTCGGCGGCACCAAGCTCGCGCGGGATCTCCTACCCGTCTACGACAATCTCGATGAAGCGCTCCGCCAGGCGAGTGACGCTCTGAAAGAGCAAGAGGCCGGTTTTTTCAACGGCGTATCTCTCACACGCAAAGTCATGCTGGATGGTATGGCCAAGCATCAGATCACGCCGATCGATCCGGACGTGGGAGAGAGGTTCGACCCCAATCGGCATCAGGCGATGTATGAGGCGCCCGTCCCTGGGGCGGAGCCTGGGTCGGTGATCCAAGTGATGCAGTCCGGGTTCATGATCGCGGACCGGCTTCTGCGGCCGGCCATGGTCGGCGTGGCCAGCGCGGCCTCCGCCAGCGCCGCCGCGCCCGCGGAGCAGCAGGCTTCAGAGGAGGAGGCCTCCAACGGCGAAGCCGCGGGCGAGACCGCCGCGAATAGCTGAACCGCGCCGCGCTCGCGATGGCGGAGGGCGCGCCCGAAACGGAAGACAAAGGGAGTGCGGGCATGGCGGCGCCGGGCGCCACAGTGGGTCGGCTCTCCGTCGAGAATTACCGCTCGATCCGCAGCCTCGATCTGGAGTTGGGCCCGCTTACGGTAGTGACCGGGGCCAATGGCGTCGGCAAAAGCACGCTCTATCGCGCGCTCGAACTCCTGCACGCGGCGGCGCTTGGCGATCTGTCGCACCGGTTGGCGGCGGAAGGGGGCATGCCGTCGGCGATGTGGGCCGGCGCCCCCTGGCGCGATGAGAGCGAACGCGGCCGGATGGCCCAGGCCCGGCGGCCGGGCCCGGTGCGGATCTATCTCTCTGCGGAAATCGAAGACCTCGCCTACGGGCTTGAGCTCGGCCTCCCCGGCCCGCAGGACGCGGCCATGAAGCTCGATCCGGTGGTGAAACGGGAGACGCTGCAGGTCCTCGGCCGCGCCCGTTCCGGCCGGCGCGTGATGATGGCCGAGCGCAAGGGGCCGACGCTGATGGCGCGGGACGACGCCGGCAAGATGAGCCTCGTCACGCGGGATCTCTGGTTGTTCGAGACGGCGCTCTCCGCCGCCGCCGCGCCGGACCGCCATCCCGAGCTCGACCGCATGCGGCGGCTGCTATCCGCGATGCGGTTCCATCACCAGTTTCGCGCCGATCCCGCCTCTCCCCTGCGCGGGCCGCAGCCGGCGATCATGACGCCGTCCCTCGCGTCGGACGGGGTGAATTGGGCGGCGGCGCTGGCTTCGCTGATGATGGTCGAGCATGACGGCTTCTCCCAAAGCGCGGCGGCCCGGGCCGTGGCCGAAGCGTTTCCCGGCGGCGAATTGGTGCTGGAGGAGGCCGCGGGCGTCGTCTCGGTCGGGCTGCAAACCGCGGAATTCACTCGGCCTTTCGCCGCGCCGGAATTGTCAGACGGGACCTTGCGGTTCCTGGTGCTGACAGCCGCGCTCACCGCGCTGCGGCCGCCGCCTTTTCTTGCGCTCAATGAGCCGGAGGCGAGCTTGCACCCGAATTTGTTGGTCCCGCTCGGGGACTTAATCGGCGCCGCGGCGGCGCGCACCCAGTTGCTGGTGGTGACCCATGCGGAGGCGCTGGCCGATCATTTGTCCGTGGAGCATGGGGCGCAGATCGTGCGGCTTGAGAAGCGGCGCGGGGAGACTTGCGTGTTGGAATGACTGTTCGCCCGCTCTAAGGCGCGCGGCGCTGCGCGCCGGGTTCCGTGTTTGCGATGAAGAAGGCGCGCGCCGGGCCGGGGCTAGGGGCCCGGCCGTCAGCGCTCCGCACTTGTCATCACGCCCTCACCAAAACTCCGCTTCAGCTGAACAAGCGGCCGAGGGTGAGCCGATAGAGGATTACCGCGACCACGGCGTACACCGCGGTGAGCGTCAGCGCCTGGTCCCAGGGCATGTCGTCCTCCAACCCGAATTTTAGCGCCGCCGCCACGCCAACGCTCAGGGCGACGATGGAGAACAGCCAACCGAGCCAGCCGCGCACCAGCCAGAACAGCAGGGGGAGGGCCAGCGCCGCGGCGAAGATCGGCGCCTGCTGCGGGAGATCGGAGGCGATCTCGTCGAGGCCCACGCCGAACAGGCCAGAGAGCGCGGCGTTGCCCGCCGCCGTTCCAGCCAACGCCGCCAACACCAGCCCGATCACAACCTTCAGCATTCAGCCCCTCCCAGCATCCCAGTAACCCACGGCGGTGTGGGTCTGTCAGGGCCGTCCCCTGGGGCGCCCGCCCGCGCCCGGTCAAGCGCTGCGTCGATGGCCCGCAGGGCGCGGCGGCGCTCCGGCTTGACAGATCGCTCTGAAACGCCGGCTTTTCATTGGCCGCTTTTTGAAACGAATAGCGCAGGACGCGCAGGCGCTTCTGTCGCCAGGCAGACGGACCGGGCCGCGCCACCTGCCGCAGGAAATGGGGAGAGCGCCTGGATGAGCAGCGCCGATGTCATCGACACCTACCGCAGCGTCTATGACGCCTGGGCCCGCGACAGCGAGGCGTTTTGGCTGAAAGCCGCCCAGGAGATCGATTGGATCAAGCCGCCCAGCGCTGCGGTCGACGCCGCCAACGCGCCCCTCTACCGCTGGTTCGCCGACGCCGAGTGCAACACCTGTTGGAACGCGGTCGACCGTCACGTCGAAGCGGGCCGCGGCGACCAGACCGCCATCATCCATGACAGCCCGATCACCGACAGCCAGCGCAAGATCACCTATCGTGAGTTGCGCGATGATGTGGCGCGTCTGGGCGGCGCGCTGACCGCGGCGGGCGTCGGCAAGGGCGACCGGGTGGTGATCTACATGCCCATGATCCCCGAAGCCGCCATCGCCATGCTGGCCTGTGCGCGCATCGGCGCGATCCACTCCGTGGTGTTCGGCGGTTTCGCCGCGGCTGAGCTGGCCGTTCGGCTCGATGACGCCACGCCCAAGGCCATACTCGCGGCGTCCTGTGGCCTCGAGCCGGGTCGGGTGGTGGCCTACAAGCCCTTGATCGACCAAGCGATCGCGCTGGCCAAGCACAAGCCCGAACTCTGCGTCGTCTATCAGCGGTCCCAGGCGCCGGCCGCGCTGACCCAGCCGCAGGATCGGGATTGGGAGGCGTTCCAGCAGGGTGCGGAGCCCGCGCCTTGCGCCACCCTGGGCGGGGCGGATCCGCTCTATATTCTCTATACCTCCGGCACCACCGGCGCGCCTAAAGGCGTCGTCCGTCACAACGCCGGGCATATGGTGGCGCTTAAGTGGTCGATGAAGGCGATCTATGACGTGGACCCGGGCGACGTTTACTGGGCCGCCTCCGATGTCGGCTGGGTGGTCGGCCATTCCTACATCGTCTACGGCCCGCTGCTGCAGGGCTGCACCACGATCATGTTCGAGGGCAAACCTGTGGGCACGCCGGACGCCGGCGTGTTCTGGCGGGTGATCGGCGAGCATGGCGTGAAGGCGCTGTTCACGGCGCCAACCGCCTTCCGCGCCATCCGCCGCGCCGACCCCGAAGGCGCGTTTCTCCCCAAGTATGACCTGTCGAGCCTCAAGGCGCTTTACCTTGCGGGAGAGCGCGCCGATCCGCCTACGCTTGAATGGGCGGCGGAGAAGCTTGGCGTGCCGATCATCGACCATTGGTGGCAAACCGAGACGGGCTGGGCGATCTGCGCCAATCCCATGGGGATCGAGCCCCAACCGATCAAATTCGGCTCTCCGGGCGTGCCGATGCCGGGCTACGCGGTCGATGTGCTTGGTGAAGACGGCGCGCCTTTGCCGGCGGGAGAGCTGGGCGCAGTGTGCCTGAAGCTGCCGCTGCCGCCGGGTAGCTTGCCGACGCTTTGGAACGCCGAAGATCGCTACCGGTCGTCATACCTCGATCTCTACCCCGGCTTCTATGAGACGGGCGACGCCGGCTACATCGATGAGGATGGATATCTGTTCATCATGGCGCGCACCGATGACGTGATCAATGTGGCGGGGCATCGGCTGTCGACGGGCGGCATGGAGGAGGTGCTGGCCAGCCATCCTGATGTGGCCGAATGCGCGGTGATCGGCGTCTCGGATCCCCTCAAAGGTCAGCTGCCCATGGGCTTTTTGTGCCTCTCCGCGGGCTGCTCGACCGCGCCGGAGCTGGTGATGGAGCAGGCGATCGCGCTGGTGCGGGACAAAATCGGTCCCGTGGCGGCTTTCAAACTGGTGGCGGTGGTCGATCGGTTGCCCAAGACCCGATCCGGCAAGATCTTGCGGGGCGCCATGGCCAAGATCGCCGACGGGGCGCCAGGAAAGACGCCGGCCACCATCGACGACCCGGCCATCCTCGATGAGATCGCCACAGCGCTGAAACCATTGGGTTATCCGCTGGCGACATAAGCCGCGGGTTAGCCACCGGAACCGGCGCCGACGATCTTTGATCAGCGCGCGCGCAATCTGGCGTTGGGCTATGGGCCCGGCTGGTGTACCCCGCGCCGTCAATGGCGATCTTCGCCGGCGCAGGGAGCAGGCCATGCCGGAACCTTTTCTCGGAAGAACGGTCATCGTCACCGGGGCGGCCCGGGGCGTCGGCCGGGCGGCGGCGGAGCTTTTGGTTCAAAACGGGGCCAATGTGATGTTGGCCGACCGCGATGAGGCGAAGCTGAAAGAGGTCCGCCCCGAGGGTAAAGGCGAGACGGCGCATTTCAGCTGCGATCTGAGCCAAAAATTCGGGGTGAACAATCTCCTGGCCGCCGCCACGGACGCTTTTGAGCGGATCCATGCGGTGATCACCACGCCCACTGATTTCGAACGGGGCGACCCGATGACGCTGACCGTGGACGCGCTCGACCGCGTTCTGGCCGCCAATCTGCGCAGCGCCTTTCTGCTGAGCCAGGCGGCCGCCGCTAAGATGATCGCGCGCGCCGAGGCCGATGGAACCGAAGGCGAGGCGGGAGCGATCGTGCATGTGTCGGCGTTGTCCGGGCAGCTCTCAGCGCCCGACATCGCCGCCCACGCCATCTCCTGCGCGGCGCTCGACCAGCTCACCCGCACCTTGGCCGCGACCCTGGCGCCTAAAGGCATCCGCGTGAACGGCGTGGCGCCGGGCGGGGTGATGACGGATGCGCTGAAAACCTCGATCGGCGAGGAGCCGCAGCTCCAGCCGGCGCTGATCGCCCGCACCCCGCTCGGCCGGCTCGGCGAGGCCTCGGAAGCGGCGGAGGCGGCGCTGTTCCTCATCTCGAGCCGCGCGAGCTTCATCACTGGACAGATCATGACCGTCGATGGCGGCCGCAGCGTCCTCGACCCCCTCGCCGCCGCCAACGTTTAGAGGGGGCGGCGGGATACGCCGCTTGGGGCCATTGAGACCCCTGCGCGGCGTTCGCGATGG
>JBCCTM010000041.1:0-14890 GCA_039198535.1 Pseudomonadota bacterium | reverse complement strand
GCCGCGAAGCCGACGCGCAAGCTCTCGCCACCTGGAAAGCGCAACATCCCGGAGCCCTGGATCTGTAAGAAAAACAGGTCCACAGGATCGGCGAGATAGGCGATCTCCAGCCCGCGCCCATCCAGCGCGCCGTTATAGATCGCCGCCCGCGTATGGGATGCGCGCACGCCGGAGCCCGACGCCACGCCGTATTTCCCGTTTTTGAATGTGATCTCGCGCGGTTTGGCGTAAATCGGATGAACGAAGCGCCCCGTGGGCCGCTTCCGCGCCTCCAAGATCGGCTCGTAATAGGAGGTCACTTTCGCGGTGTCGTCCGGGTCGATTCGAACGGGCGTGAAAGCGAGCTCGAAGAAAGCCCGGGCGGCTCCGGGCGTCACGCTCTCCGCCGCTTGGCAGCTCGGCCGCCAATCTTCGATCCGGCTGGCGAGCCCGCCGAGCACCGTGGTTCGCTTAAGGCGGTTTAGCTTCCGACAGGACCGTTGAAAGGCCAGCAAGGCGGCCCCGTGGTCGTCATTCTCCCATCCCGCCAGCGCGTTGAAGGCCACCTTTTGGAACGAGATATTCACATTGGGCGCGTCATACCGCTCTAGATTCAGCGATTCGAGCGCTTGATCGACTTGCGCCACCAGATCTCGGTCTAGAGCGTTCGCGTCGGGTGCTTTCTTGGCCGCGCCCGCCCCGCAGGCGGCGAGAACAAGTGTTGTGAGGCCTAGGGCCGCGGCCAGCGGCGCCTTCCGATGAAATTGCGCCGCTCGCCTATCGCCCATCGCTTTACCCGTCCGTGGCTACCAATATCCAAACCGGATCGTTCGACGGCATGGTCCGCGCGAAGGTCCAGACGTCGTTGATGCGTCGAACCTGCGCCGGGTCGCCGTCGACGACCTCGCCCGTGGCGTCGCGGGTGGCGGTGATAACCTCCGCCACAAAACGCACCGTGATCTCCGCGCGGCGCGTTTGCGGATCGAAGGTCGCTTCCGTCGGCTCAGAACTTTTGAACCCGACGAACTTCATCTCCACCGACAACTGGGCCTGTTCTCTTTGATCGATAGCCTCTGAAAATGCGGTGAAGACATCACCGTCTAGGAACGGTTTGAAGGCTTTTTTGTCGCCGTTCTCGAACCCGGTGAGGATCAATTCATAGGCGCCCCGGGCCCCATCCATAAAGGCTCCGACCTGAAAACTCGGATCGGCGCTTTTGATTTCGCGGAGAGCCTGCCCAAGCTCCGAGTTCGGCTCCGCATAGGCGAAAATGTCGTCATCCTGCTCATTGGACGCGCGTTGAGGCAAAGGCGTCACGACGCCATTGGCGTTATCCGCCGCCGCTTCGGACTGGATCTGCTCTTTCGCCCGGCGCATGCGCTCGGGATCCTCAAAGCCGTCGCGCTCGCCCAGAACATTCCGCAGGCGAAGCAAGAGGAAGCCGGCGATCGCCGCCAAACCGATGAGGATTAGGATGTCGTCGTCGCCCATTCCGCTCTCCTAAACGCAGCCGTCCACCGACTATGGCGCATCGGGCGTTTCGCGTTCGTTCATTGCCCCGCAGGTAAGAACCCCAATATGGCGTGTGTAGGCGCGTGCGTCCACGTGACCGAAGGGCTCTAACCGCCTTCAGATGCGCCATACGAGGAAATTTATTGCCGTCATGTTGGTGTTTTTCGCTCTTTTGCTCATTCCGTTAGCGGAAATTGCTCTCTTCGTGGTGCTCGGCGGCGAGATTGGCCTGCCCGCAACCCTCGCCGTGGTCTTGTTAACGGCGGTTATCGGAACATTCACGCTTCGCAGCCAGGGCTTGCAAACGCTGCAGCGCTTGAGACAGATCCGCGCGGATCAAGAAGCGCCGATCGTTCTAATCGAGGGATTGTTGATCGCCGCGGCCGGTCTCCTTCTCCTTACGCCGGGCTTTCTCACGGACGCCATTGGTTTCAGCTTGTTGGTCCCTCCGTTGCGCCGCGCCCTCGCGAAACGGGCCGCCGCCAGAGCGGTTGTTTTCGCAGCTCACAACATGGAGGCGCGAATGGCCGGTGGAGCGCCGCGCCCCAACGCGGAGCCTCAGGCCGAGCAAAATAGCGGGTCCGAGCCGAAGAGCGGCCATCGGCCCGCTGCAGATCAGGACGGTCGGGGCCGCTCCCCGTTCCCCCGTAGAAAGCGTGAGACCTTCCGCCGCCGCAGCGCCGAAGATGCGCAGATCATCGACGAGGATGGCGGCTCACAGGATTAACAAAGGGCGGCGCATCCTTTGAAATTAGGCTCGTGTTAACCGTTTAGCGGGCGCATACAGCGCTAACGCCGCGGCATGCCCGCGACCCCTATAACCGCTCGGGAGGGCGACCGATGGCAGAGCAGCCGGAAACTCCGCCGCAAATGAACGTGCTGACCCAATATGTCCGCCGTGTCGTTTTCGAAAACAGCGCCGCGATCAACAATAAGCAGCCGGAAGGCAAGCCGACCATCAATGTTCAGATCAATGTCGAGTCGAATGATGTTGGTGAGAATCGTTATATCGTCGCGCTGCTGATGACCGTTGAGACCATGAACGGCGAAGACGAAGTTTTTGCGGTCGAGTTGGATTATATCGGCGTGTTCCAGCTGCTTGGGATCCCCGAAGCGAACCTTCAGGCGGTGCTTTCCATTGAGTGCCCGCGCCTCTTATTCCCGTTTGCGCGCCGGATCATCGCCGAGGTGACGCGGGACGGCGGATATCCGCCGCTGCTCCTCGATCCGATCGATTTTGTCAGCCTTTACCGGCAGCAGCTTGCCCAGGCGCAAGCGGAACAAGGCGACCAAAAATCGGAGCCTGTGGCGACCTGAAGACCGCTCTGGACGCGGCTATGACGCTCGCCGCGCCGGATCGGGTCGCGCGATCCATAGGGCGTCCTCGCCCAAATCTTGAATAAACGCCTCATGCGCCGCGGCTTCGTCCTCGGTCAGCAACGATCGGCGAGCCGGTCGTGGAGCCATCGGCGTGGTCGACGATTGCGCATTCGCCGACCTGTTCGTGGGCGCGGCCATGGCGGCGAGCATAAGATCCGGCTGCCGCCCGCCATTGAGCTCCAGATAGACCTCGGCCAGCAACTCCGCATCGAGGAGCGCGCCATGCTTCTCACGCCCGCTATTATCCACGCCAAATCGCCTGCACAGCGCGTCGAGTGAGGCTTGAGCGCCGGGGAACCGCTTCTTCGCAGCGGCGAGCGTATCGACCACCCGCCCATTGCCAATCAAAGGCTTCGCGCAGCGCTGCAGCTCCGCATTCAGAAAGCCGACGTCGAACGCCGCGTTGTGGATGACCAGCGGGTCCTCTCCGATGAAGTCGAGGAACTCGTCGACCACATCGAAGATCAGCGGTTGTCCCGCGAGAAAAGCGTCGCTCAACCCCGTGATACGGATCGAATCCGCAGACATAGGTCTCTGCGGATTCAGATACTTGTGGAACGTGCGCCCCGTGGCGCCGTGGTTCCAAATCTCAACGCATCCGATTTCCACGATCCGGTCGCCATGCAAGGCGTCCAACCCCGTGGTTTCAGTGTCGAGGACGATCTCTCTCATCGCCGCCGCCTCTGCTCGCTCCGCGCCGCTCTTATGACCGAGCGTGTCGCGACGCCATCGCTAGCAGCCGCCGATGGATGGCGTCCACCTGGGTTTCAGTGTCTGAGAGCGGGACACCGGTTTCTATGATAATATCAGCGCGCGCCCTTTTGACCGCGTCAGGCGTTTGGCGGGAGAGAATCATCTCGAATTGCGCGGGGGTGAGCACACCCCGAGCGAGCGCCCTTTCCCGTTGTATTTCCGGGCCCGCGGAAACGACAATGACCAGATCGAGCCGCGTCTCGCCTCCTGTTTCAAACAGGAGTGGGATGTCATAGAGCGCATAAGACGCGCCTGAGGCCTCCGCCCGCCGATCAAACTCTGCGCGGTCGGCTCCGACCAAAGGATGGACGACGGTGTTGAGCAAATCGAGGAAGCTCGGGTCTTTCTCGATGCGCTGTTTCAACGCCGCCCGGTCGACGCCCGCCGAGGTCACCGCCTCAGGCGCGATCGCTCGGACAGGTTCAACGGCCGCCCCTCCCGCGGCGTAAAGTCGGTGCACAGCCGCATCGGCGTCATAGACCGGCGCCCCCAGCGCGGCGAACATCGCCGCCACGGTGGACTTCCCCATGGCGATGGATCCGGTCAAGCCGACCCGCATCATGGCAGCCAGCCCTTCCGATCAAGAACAAGCTCTCGCAATTCCCCTGTCACTTCGGGCCTTAAACCAAACCACTGCTCAAATCCCGGCGCGGCTTGGTGAAGAAGCATCCCGAGCCCATCAACGCAGCGCGCTCCGGACGCCGCCGCCGCCTTAAGAAAAGGCGTCTCAAGCGGCGCGTAAATGAGGTCTGTCGCCACCGTCCCCGGCTGCAGCTTCGGTAGCTCCCACCGCCAGTCCGGCCCTCCCGCCATTCCGAGGCTTGAGGCGTTGACGAGCAGCGACGCCCGATCGAAAAATTCGGGCGTCGGCGGCCAGGGGGCGGTCTCAACCCGTGCGGGATCAAGCATCCGGAGCGCCTCCGCCTTCGCCGCCGTCCGATTGGAGAGTACGATCTTCGATGCGCCTGCATCCAGCAGGGCGGCGACGACCGACCGCGCCGCGCCGCCAGCTCCAATCATCGCCACATGCGCGTCCGCCGCGCTCCACTGGGTTGCGTCATCGAGATTGGCCAAAAAGCCGAAACCGTCCGTACTATCGCCTAAGGTTGATCCATCGGGTCGGACCACGACCGTATTCACGACGCCGGCCTGCGCGGCTGCGGGCGTCATCTCGCTCACGAGAGAGGCCACCGCCTCCTTATGGGGGATGGTCACGTTAAAGCCCGCCAGGCCAAGGCGCGGCGCAAGATCCATGAAAGACGCCAGATCGCTCGGAGCCACATCGAACGCGCTGTAGAGGCCTGGCAATCCGTGATTTTTCAGCCAAAAGTTATGGATCAACGGTGACTTGGAATGGCGGATCGGATGGCCGATCACCGCCGCGCTCAACACATCCTGCATTGGTTCACGATTAGACGCGCGTTCCATCCGCTGGCCCTTCCCGACTATTCGGTCGACAGCGCCCGCAAACGCCGCAACAGAGGCCATACCGGCATCCCCAAGGCCGCGAACCAATCACCCTCGACGCGTTCTATCAAGCGCGCCCCCAGACTCTCGAACGCATAGGCCCCCACTGTCTCCAGATCCGCCGGCGGGGCCAGGTCAAAGTAGGCGTCCAACTCCGCGTCGCTGTAATCGCGCATCCAGATCGCCACCCGTTCGAATGCCTGCCCAGCCATTCGGCCACGATGCACAAGCGCCACGGCCGCCACCAGGTCATGCCGTTTGCCGCGCAACATACGAAGCCGATCCCGCGCCGCCTCCGGATTGACGGGCGTCTCCAAAGCGGCGCCGTCGAAATCGAGAATTTGGTCGGATCCGATGATCACCGCTTCGCGCGGCGCGCGACTGGCGACCACCTGTGCTTTGGTCGCGGCCAAGATCATCGCTTGTGACGGTATGCTCAGGCCGGCGGCGTTGAGTTCGGCCAAGAGAGCCGTTTCCGGCAAATCGGCCGGAATGGCCTCGAAACGCAAACCGAGGCCTTCCAAGATGCGACGCCGGGTTTGGCTGCGTGAGGCCAGCACCAAAGGCGCGGCTTGTTGAGGGGCGATTTCCATGTGCCGGACCTTTTGTCCCCATTTTCGCGATAAACGATGTGGAGGATCTGTTGAAGAGCTGTGCGTTAACCTTTCGTTAACCAACAGCGCGGAACGCGATTGGCCGACGACGGCGTCCGCTCTCGCAACGGCGCCCGTCATTCAACTTCTATTCGCGCGCTCATCCACCGGTGAAAGAGTGGCTGAAGACGGCTGCGACGCTCTCTCGTCACGTTCTACCGATCGAGCGCTCACCGGCGCCCCTCGTGGATCATACGCCTGAGGTATACCGTGGCTTGTGGCGCGCTTTCCCTCAGAAACAGGTCGCGTTGAGCGGCCGATCGCCGCGGCGGCCGACTGTCCACTGGATTCACACCCCCAACAAACAAACACAGCCTAGATTCTCTTTTATAGAGTTTTCGGGGATATGACTGAGAGCGCTTTCCTAAAGACCCTGAACGGAGAGGTCGTGCGACCCGCGCCGGTATGGCTGATGCGCCAAGCGGGCCGGTATTTGCCGGAGTATCGCGCGACGCGGGCCGAAGCGGGCGGCTTCCTTGATCTGTGTTTCAATCCGGCCCTCGCGACGGAAGTGACGTTGCAACCTTTGAGACGGTACGGCTTCGACGCGGCGATCCTTTTCTCAGATATCCTCGTCATCCCCCTCGCGCTCGGCCAGAACGTTTGGTTCGAGGAGGGAGAAGGTCCGCGTTTGACGCCTGTCACCACTGAGGCGGAGTTAGACGCTTTATCGTTGGAAGGTTTTGAGGAGCGGCTTGGCCCGGTGTTCGAAGCGATCCGTCGCATCAAAGCGGCGGCTCCGGAAACGCCGCTCATTGGCTTCGCCGGCGCGCCGTGGACCCTGGCTACGTATATGATCAACGGTCGAGGATCGACGGACCATGCGGTCGCCAAACTTTTCGCGCTCGAAAAGCCTGATCTTTTTCGCCGCATGATCGATTTGCTGACCACGGCGGCTTCGCGATTTCTGATCGCGCAGCGGGCGGCCGGGGTCGACGCCGTGAAGCTGTTCGACAGCTGGGCGGGGGCGGCGTGGCCGAGTTTATTTGAGACCGCCTGCCAGCGCCCGGCGACGGCGGTGCGGGACGCCCTGGATCAAAGCGCGCCGGGCACGCCGCTCATCGCCTTTCCAAGAGGCGCTGGCGCGGCCCTGGCCTCCTATGCGGCTGAGGTGCGGCCTGCGGGGCTCGCGGTTGATAGTGCGACAGATCTCGCTTGGGCGGCCCGCGTGGTCGACACGGCTTGCGCGCTCCAAGGCAATTTGGATCCGATCTTTCTGCGGGGCCCTCTGGACGCGCTTGATCGGGAATTGAGCCGCATCCGCGCGGCGATGGACGGTCGGCCGCATATTTTAAACCTCGGACATGGAATTACGCCGCAGAGTAAGCCAGAGGTCGTCGCGCATCTTGTGGAGCGTTGGCGGAGCGGGTAGGGCTCTTCGAACGGGCGGTAACGATTCGTTAATTGTCACCGCCGATCTTCCTCCCGCGCGGCGTGCTCCGCCACGGCAATCGGGCGTCTTACAATAGCCGCGCGACGGGCCGTAAGCGCTCTTCCTTCCTCTGATATTCGGTTTTTCGATGACCGCAGAAACTATTCGCCTTGACGACCTCAAGGCAAAGTCACCCAAAGATCTTTTAGACTTCGCCGAAGGCCTTGAGATCGAAAATGCGAACGCGATGCGTAAGCAAGATTTGATGTTCGCTATCTTAAAACAACTTGCTAAAGACGATGTCGAAATCGTTGGCGGCGGCGTCTTGGAAGTTTTGCAAGATGGTTTTGGCTTTTTAAGATCTGCTGAAGCAAACTATCTGTCGGGTCCTGATGATATCTATATTAGTCCGAACCAAGTAAAACGCTTTGGTTTGCGGACAGGCGACGTCATCGAAGGCACAATACGGGGTCCAAAGGACAGCGAACGGTACTTTGCGTTACTCAAAGTAAGCACGATCTGCTTTGAGACGCCGGAGAATCAGCGCCACAAGATCCATTTCGACAATTTGACGCCGCTTTATCCCGATGAGCGGTTGAAGATGGAGATGGACGACCCGACGGTTCGAGATCGAAGCGCGCGAGTGATCGATCTGGTCGCACCGCTGGGGAAAGGACAGCGCGCCTTGATTGTCGCTCCTCCGCGGACGGGAAAGACGGTGCTCCTCCAGAACATCGCCCATTCGATCACCGCCAACCATCCGGAGTGCTATCTCCTCGTGCTGCTGATCGATGAGCGGCCCGAAGAAGTGACGGACATGCAGCGGTCTGTGAATGGGGAGGTCGTTAGTTCGACCTTCGACGAACCCGCTGTGCGACATGTGCAAGTTGCTGAAATGGTTATCGAAAAGGCGAAGCGTCTCGTTGAAATGAAACGAGATGTCGTGATCCTGTTGGACTCAATCACGCGGCTTGGTCGCGCGTACAACACGGTGGTGCCGGCTTCAGGGAAGGTACTGACGGGTGGTGTCGACGCGAATGCGTTGCAACGGCCAAAGCGCTTTTTCGGCGCGGCGCGGAACATTGAGGAGGGCGGGTCGCTGACGATCATCGCGACGGCGCTGATCGACACAGGGTCCCGCATGGATGAGGTGATCTTCGAAGAGTTCAAAGGCACGGGCAACTCTGAGATCGTCCTTGACCGCAAAGTCGCGGATAAGCGCGTGTTCCCGTCGATGGACATCCTCAAATCGGGCACGCGGAAGGAAGATCTTTTGGTCGATAAGGCCGACCTCACGCGGATGTATATGCTTCGCCGGGTGTTGAACCCAATGGGGACGGTTGATGCGATCGAGTTCCTGCTGGGCAAGCTGAAGCAGACGAAAACCAACTCGGAATTCTTCGACTCGATGAATGCTTAGCGCGCGGGTATAGAGCTCGCTTCGAGTTCTATTGGAGCGCTGAGATGGATCAGGACCCGGATGGGTCGGTTATTTTTGCGAAGGCGTCTGGTCCTGGGCCGGCCGCGATTTCACTGGTGCGTCTCTCCGGCTCAGGATCCATCGACCTCATAGCTAAACTGTTGCGGGCCGATCCACCACCGCCCCGAAGAGCGTCTCTGCGGAAACTTACAGATCCGGTGTCTGGAGAGTTGATCGACGAGGCGCTCGTCACTTGTTTCGCAGATGGCGGGAGTTTCACCGGTGAGGAGGCCGTGGAACTCGGCATCCATGGTGGCCTAGCTGTCACCGAGCGCGTCTACCAAGCCTTGGAGAGCGCCGGCGCTCGCATCGCCGCGCCAGGGGAGTTCTCGCGTCGGGCCCTGCGGAATGGGCGGCTCGATCTGTCGCAAGCGGAAGCCATCGGCGCGCTTATCGCGGCGGAGCATGATCAAGCGCGTCGTCACGCATTACGGGTGCTGTCCGGTGAGGTCGAGCGGCTGGCGTTGGAATGGCGCGTCGCCCTGACCGAGACCCTGGGGCTACTCGAGACCGGCGTCGATTTCGTTGAAGAAGAGCTGGGCGCCGATTTAGAAATCGACGCGCGGGATCGCGTCACCGCGTTAGCCGCTGAGTTGCGCGCTCACGCGGCCGATCAAACGCGTTTTGATAAGCTTACAGAAACGCCTGTGATCGGCCTGTTCGGCCCGCCGAACGCCGGGAAGTCCAGCCTTATGAACGCGGTGTTGGGAGAGGATAGGGCGATTGTCTCTGAGGCGCCTGGCACCACACGGGATCGGATTGATGCGGCGCTCACGCATCGCGGGCGCCGGTATATTCTAAGCGACACGGCCGGCTTTCGGTCAGCCGCGGACCCGGTCGAAGAAATAGGCGTCGAAAAGGCCCGGAGGGCGCTTGAACAGGCTGATCTGCGGATTTTTGTCGTGAGCGCAGACACGATCGCCGATTTCGAAGCGGAGCGCTTTCAAATCGAAGTCCGCGATGCAATTTTTTGGACGAAAATTGATGCGCGCCCCAGAAGTCACTGGCCATCAAAGGCCACAGAGTGGCGATTTGAAGTGTCGTCCTTTTCTCCAGTGGGCGTGCGATCTGCGATTGAAGCGTTTTTAGAGGGCGTCGCGTCCGTGGACGATGCGCCCTGTTCGCCCATAAGCGGTTCTGAGCGGCGGGTCGCTTTGGTTCTTCGAGCCGCGGATAGGCTCGACGTCATGGCGGGGCTCATCGCACAGGGGAGCGTGGAAACCGCCATCGAGGAGGGCAGAGCCGCGGTCAACAGCCTCTTTGACCTTGTGGGCTCCATCGGCAATGACGATGTGCTCGATACGGTATTTTCGAGGTTTTGCGTCGGCAAGTGTCGCGGAGTTGGGAGTGTTTCACGTGAAACATTCGGGCGGCCCGTATGAAGTGATTGTGGTTGGCGGCGGTCATGCGGGCTGTGAAGCGGCCTTCGCCAGCGCTCGGGTCGGCGCGCGGACAGCGCTGGTGACGCACCGGTTCGACCGCATCGGCGAGATGAGCTGCAACCCGGCCATGGGGGGCTTGGGCAAAGGCCATCTGATTAGGGAGATTGACGCCTTGGACGGGGTGATCGGACGGGCGTCCGACGCCGCGGGGATCCAGTTCCGATTACTCAATCGGAGCCGTGGGCCCGCTGTGAGGGGGCCGAGGGCCCAATGCGATCGCGATTTATATCGGGACTTCATGCAGGCGGAGGTAAAGGCGTCGCCGATTACGGTCATCGAAGACGAAGCGATCGGGTTCTTGATCGAAGATGATCGCGTGATCGGGTTGGAGCTCGCAAACTCGGGTCGAGTGGACGCCGGTGCGGTGGTGTTGACGACGGGCACCTTTCTCCGAGGGGTCATTCATGTGGGCGATGAACAAAAGTCTGGCGGGCGGCAGGGGGACGCCTCAGCGGTGCGGCTGGCGGAGCAAATTCAGTCCAGAGGCTTTCGCACGGGGCGGCTAAAGACAGGCACGCCGGCCCGACTGGTGGCGTCGAGCATCGAGCTTGACGCGCTTCCGATGCAAAGCGGCGATGAGCAGCCAGAGTTCTTCTCCTTATACACGACCGAAGTCCGCTCGCCGCAAGTCGCCTGCTGGGTTACAAAAACGACACCCCGAACCCATGAAATCATTCGCGAAAATATCGGCCTCTCGGCGATGTATGCGGGCGCCATCAGTGGGCCGGGCCCACGGTATTGCCCTTCTCTTGAAGACAAGGTGATGCGGTTTGCCGACAAAAGCAGTCACAATGTTTTTCTAGAGCCGGAGACGGCGTCCGGTGAATTGATCTATCCAAACGGCCTTTCAAGCTCGCTGCCAAGCGATGTACAGCAAAGCTTTTTGCGGAGTATCCCGGGCTTAGAGGGGGTCGAAGTCGCTCAATATGGCTATGCCATTGAGTATGATTTTGTTGATCCGACGGAGCTGTGGCCGACCCTTGAGACCAAGAGGCTGTCTGGCTTGTTTTTGGCGGGCCAGATCAATGGCACGACCGGTTATGAGGAAGCTGCGGCGCTTGGCCTAATGGCCGGAGCCAACGCTGCGTTATCGGCCAGAGGAGCGGGCGCCTTCATCCTTGGACGAGACCAGGCCTATATTGGTGTTCTGATCGACGATTTGGTCTCAAAGGGCGTGTCAGAACCCTATCGGATGTTCACGTCACGCGCCGAATTCCGACTCTCGCTGCGCGCGGACAACGCTGATTTGCGTCTCACGGAGATCGGTTTCGCCGCTGGTTTGGTTAGCCAGGACCGCATGACCCTTTACCGCGCCCTTGAACGACAAGTGATGAGGCTTCGAGGCGCTCTTCAAGAGCTTACCCCAGAAAAAAGCGAACGCGACGCTCTCGGAATCGCAGACCCTCGAAACGGCGCGACCCGGTCCGCCTTTGATGCGATCGCCTTGCCTGGAATCAGTTTGGCCGAGCTGGCCGAGGTCTCAGCCACTGTCGCCGACGCCTGCGACGCGGCGGGCCCGCGCGCCGCGGCGGCCGTCGAGGCGGAGGCGCTCTATCACGGATATCTGGACCGCCAGCGGAAAGAGGCGGAGGCCATGCGCCGTGACGCCGAGTTAAAGCTGCAGGCCGATCTGGATTACGGCGCCATGTCCTTTCTTTCGACGGAGCAGAAGGAAAGCTTGGCGCGGATCCGCCCCGTCACCATCGCTCAGGCCGCGCGAATTGAGGGCATGACGCCCTCAGCGGTTGTCGCTCTCGCGGGTCACGCCCGCCGAATTGGGTGATGAGCGAGGGCGTAACGGAGATCGCAGCTGAGAGGTGGGTGCGCGAACATCCTGATGTTTCACGTGAAACATACGTCTCGCTGCAGCAACTGACGGAAGAGCTAAAAAAGTGGTCTCGGGCGATCAACCTGGTCAGCCGGGGCGATCTCGCCCGGCTCTGGTCGCGCCATGTCGCCGATAGCTTAGGCCTGCTTTCGTTAACGCGGTCTGCGAAGCTCTGGATGGACATAGGATCTGGGGGAGGGTTTCCGGCCCTTCCGCTGGCGATTGTTTCACGTGAAACGTCGCCAGACCTCGCGTTTGTGCTTGTGGAAGCCGACCAGCGGAAGGCGGCGTTTCTCCGTCAGATCGCGCATAGGTTGCATTTGAATGTGCGTGTAGAAGCAGCGCGCATCGAGGATTTGCCGCCGATTTCACCCTGTCTCATATCAGCACGCGCTTGGGCGAGCGTTGCGGAGGCGTTGTCTTGGACTGAGAATCACCATGCGCCATGCACCGTATTCGCCTTTCCAAAGGGCCCAAATTGGCCTGTGGAATTGACGGCGGCGAGTGAGCGATGGCATATGCGGTATCAAGCAGAGCGACATGCGATGCTGCCGAATAGCTATATGTTGATCATACGGGATGTGCAGCGTGCAGACGACAGCGGAATTGGCGGCGCAGATCGGAAGCGCCGGTGACGAGGGCGGCGGCCGGATTTTCGCGGTCGCCAATCAAAAAGGGGGCGTTGGCAAGACCACCACCGCCATCAATCTTGGAACGGCCTTGGCCTCCGTTGGCAAACGCGTGTTGGTTGTAGACCTTGATCCCCAAGGAAACGCGAGCACCGGTCTCGGAATCGATCGCCACAACCGGCGCGAATCCACCTACCATTTGCTTCATGGCGATATTGGCTTGGAACGGGCCGCCGCGAAGTCGAACAATGTGCCGGGTCTGTATGTGATCCCTTCAACCGAGGAGTTGAGCGGCGCCGACATAGAGTTGATGGGCGAAAAGGATAGAGCCCATCGGCTCCGCAACGCGCTCCGCGACGCGGAAGGGCGGGCGCCGGCCGGATATGACTTTATCCTGATCGACTGCCCGCCATCGTTGAATATCCTGACGGTCAACGCGCTCACCGCCGCCGATGCTGTGATCGTACCGCTCCAATGCGAGTTCTTCGCTCTCGAAGGATTGAGCCAGCTGCTGCGGACTGTGCACCGTATAAGGAAGGGATTAAACCCTACTCTTGGCGTGCAAGGCGTTATCTTGACGATGTTCGATGGCCGATATCGATCCTGCGAAGAAGTGGCGAGGGATGCGCGGGAGATCCTCGGCGATCTGGTCTACCAAACGATTGTACCGCGCAACGTCACCATCGCCGAAGCGCCGTCTCACGGCGTCCCTGTGCTGATGTACGACAATAAGAGCCCGGGCAGCCAAGCCTATGTGGCGTTGGTGCCGGAGTTTCTCGAGCGCGAGAACTGCTCGATTTAAGTCAAGCGAGCGCGCCTGGTTTGGCAGAACCAGCCGCGAGGTGGGAGCAAGCGAATGGCGCAGGGTACGACGCGGAAGGCGCTGGGGAGAGGATTGTCTTCCCTTCTCGACGATATCGAGGAGACGGAGACCATCACCCTAGGCACGCCCAGCAGCGCGCAGACGGTGCCTGTGGACCTCATCAGTCCAAACCCTGATCAACCCCGAAAGTACTTCGACCCGGAGAAACTCGAAGAACTTGCGGCGTCGATCCGACAGAAGGGGGTGATCCAGCCGATCTTGGTTCGGCCCTCGTCCGAGGGCCCGGGTCGCTATGAGATCATCGCAGGCGAACGGCGGTGGCAAGCGGCGCAACGCGCGAAACTGCACGAAATACCCGCGGTTATTCAAGAGTATGACGATTCGAGCGCGCTCGAAGTCGCCATTATCGAGAACGTTCAGCGCTCCGACTTAAACCCGATGGAAGAGGCGTATGGCTATCGGGCGCTGATGGAGCGCTTTGGGTATACCCAGGAACACCTGGCGAAGAACATCGGCAAAAGCCGGTCACACATCGCCAACATCATGCGCTTGGTGAACCTGCCCGAAAACATCCAAGCGCTGGTGCGCTCCGGAGAGCTGAGCGCGGGACATGGTCGCGCGTTGCTCACGGCCGACGATCCCAGCGGCCTGGCGGAAAGAATCGTCAAAGGCGGGCTATCGGTTCGCCAGGCGGAGAAGCTGTCTAAATCGGCGGCTGGAGCGGGTCGGAGCGAGGCGGCGCCGAAGAAAGACGCCGACACAAGGGCCTTGGAGGGCATACTCAGCGTCGCGCTTCGCATGCCCGTGACGATTAAGCATCTGGGCGCTCAAGGGGGCGAAGTGCGCATCGGCTACCAGAATCTCGAAGATCTGGAGGAGCTGGCCAAGCTGCTCCAAGGGCAGGCCGATCCCCTGCTCGCAAGCTAACGCGCGAAGCGTTGGGCCAAGCGCAACAATAGGCGCTCGCTTTGCTCCCGGACGAGCGGCGAAGAGCTGCGCGCGGCTCTTTCCACGCGCTGCAGGTCTTGGATCGACAGATCGATCCGTCGGCTGAAATCGGGGATCCGCCGTTGCGCGGCTTCGATGACCTTGGATGTGCGCCAAAATGTGGGCCGGCCGCCGCGGCCGCTGGCGTCACTGAGCACGCGTCCGAGCTGCGCCAGCAAGCCCACAGGGTCGGCCCCCGTGTCCAACGCTCCGCGGAACCACAGCAACAATCGACCGACGTCGCCGGCCAGTAACGGCTCGATCACCTCGCCGCCCGACGCGCCCACACGGCCACCGAGAGCGGCTTCAACATCGTTCACGGAAAGGGAGCCGTTCTCGGCGTACAAGGCGAGGAGAGCGATGGTTTGCAAAACTTCGGCCGGTGGAAGGTCGGCGGCGAATGCGTGTAGGGCGGTGACCGCGTCTCGGTCTACAGTGGGGACGCCAGCGGCGGTGAGCGCGTCTCGCAAGGATTGTGCAGTGGCCGGTTCGGCGTAGGCCTTAATCATCTGGCAGCCCGCCGCTTTCGCGCGCGCAAGAACCGCAGACTTCGCTTTCAAACTGTGGCTCGACAGCAGGAGCGCG
>JBCCTM010000040.1:0-15189 GCA_039198535.1 Pseudomonadota bacterium | reverse complement strand
GCCTCCGCTTCCGCGCTTTATGGCGCGGCGCCGAACGAGAGATCCGCGGTTCGCGGCGGCTGCATCGCGCCTGCCCGGGGGAGGGGCAGGCGCGGGACGGGCTGGGCCCCCGTCCAACAACGCGCCGCACCGAGGAGGCCCACGCCTGCCCCTGGGGAGGCGCTTTGGCGCGCCTCCGCTTCAGCGCTTTATGGCGCGGCGCCGAACGAGAGATCCGCGGTTCGCGGCGGCTGCATCGCGCCTGCCCGGGGGAGGGGCCCGGCGCGGGACGGGCTGGGCGCCCGTCTAACAACGCGCCGCTCGTTCTTCGCGGCCTGTCATTCTGAGCGGGTCACGCCCGGGGGACGCCGGATATGGATTGCGCATACTGGAAGGCGCGCACGCCCCAGAGCCCGCCTTCGCGGCCCCAGCCCGACGCTTTCACCCCGCCAAAGGGCGCGCCCGGCAGCCGGCTGGCGCCGTTCACCTGCACCATGCCGACCTGCAGCTGTTGGGCGACCCGGTCGGCCCGCCCCCTGTCCGCCGTCTGGATGTAGCCGGCCAATCCAAAGGGAACCGCGTTGGCCAGGGCGACCGCCTCCGCCTCCCGGTCGAAAGGCGTGAGGCTCAGCACCGGGCCGAACACCTCCTCCTGGAAGAGCGCCGAGCGCCGATCGACATCGGCGAACACCGTCGGGCGGGAGATGAAACCCGCGGAGACGCCGGGCGGCCGCCCCAGCCCCCCGGCCACCAAACGCATGCGACCGGCCGCCGCCTCCGCCTCAGCGCGGGCGATATGCGCTTGGACCCGCTCAAACTGCAGACGGCTCACTTGCGGCGTCGGGCGCGTCTCCCGCGCGGCGCGGGCCGCCAAACGCACGGCCTCCTCATAGATCGGCCGGGCCACCAGCATGCGGGAGGCCGCGTTGCAGGATTGGCCGGCGTTCCGGAAGCAATGGGCCACGCCCTGGCGGATCGCCGTCTCCAAATCGCAATCGGCGAACAGAATGTTGGGAGACTTTCCGCCGAGCTCCAACACGCAAGGCCGCAAGCGTCGCGCCGCGGTCGCCGCAACCGCGCCGCCGGCCCGGGTGGAGCCGGTGAAGGAGATCACATCCACCGCCGGATGCGCCGCCAACGCGGCCCCGACGTCTCCATCGCCCAACACCAGATTGAACAGCTCCGGCGGCGCGCCCACCGCGGCGAGCGCCTCGGCCATGGCCTCGGCGAACAAGACGGCGCTGCGGGGCGTCAACTCAGAGGGCTTGAGCACCATGGCGCAGCCCGCGGCGAGCGCCGCGCCCACCTTGAGCGCCACCTGGTTGAGCGGCCAATTCCAGGGCGTGATTAGCGCGGCCACACGGTGCGGCGCATGGCGGACCCTGTGCGCCGGCGCGTCCGCCGACAGGGGCGCGTCTTCCCCGCCCGCGGCCAAGCTCGCCTCGAAGGCTCTGGCGATGTCGCGCAGATGGCCAAGGCCCCGCTCCGTGTGATGGCCTCGGGTGAACGACACGGGCGCGCCGAGCTCGGCGCTGATGATCTCTGCAAACGCGTCGGCGCGACGTTCAACCGAGGCGATCAGCGCACGCAACGCCTCCGCCCGGCGCGCCGGCGCGACCACGCCCCAACCGTCTTCGAAAGCCTCGACAGCCGCCTCAGCGGCGTCCCCGGCTTGGGCCGCGCTCGCCATGGCGTAGGTCCCAAGCGCGCGTTCCGTCAGCGGGTCCGCCAGTTCGAAGGCCCCGCCCCCGCCGCTCACCGGCGCGCCACCGATCCAGGACCGCAGCGCGCGCAGATCGGGCGGTGACGCGCCGGGATCAGCGCGGAGGGCGGGCGACATAGTGGAGACCTCTTGGACTGTAGCGGCGGCGTCGCGACGAGGCGCGCTGGGAGGTGGGACATGGCGGCGTGGGCGACTTCTGCAATGCCGCCGCCGGTTCGCGGGAAAAAAAATCTCGTCAAATCCTGCGGGCGGAGCTCAAAATCCTTTGCCGCGCGCAGAGATGGGCCAGAGGCTCTCCACCCGGCCGCCGCGGACGCCCACGAGCCAATCATGCAAATTGCAGGTCGGATCGCAGTGGCCGGGGATCAGGCGCAGGCGCTGATTGATCCGGAGCGTGTCCGTCGGGTCCTCCAGCACGCCATGCTCATCGGAGGCCGCCGCATAGCGCACGCCGAGCCCGGCCACATCCGTCGCGCCCTCGGCGCCCGGCGGCGGCGTCACGCCATGGACCACCGGCAAGCCGCTATCGACGGCGAGCGCCTTCAACCCGGCGTCGCACACCGCCCGTCCCGGGGCGGCGCGGCTCATGATGGCGGTCAGCACAAACAGCGCCGGGCGGAAGCGGGCGTCGAGACGGCGGCCGCTTTCATCGAGGATACGGCCGTAATCGGCGTCCATGAACGCATATGAGCCGCATTGGATCTCCGTGAACAAGCCCGAGCGCCCTTCGAGCGCATAGCTGCCGGTGCCGCCGCCCGTGACGACGGCGCAGGTCAGCCCCTCCGCCGCGAGCGCCGCCAAGCTCGCGCGGGTGCGGCCGGCCACCTCCTCAAAGGCGGAGGCCCGCTCGGCATGGGTCGCGCGGTGCTGGAGCGCGCCTTGATAGGCCTGCACCCCCGTGAAGCGCAGGGAGGACGCGGCGGCGATGGCGCGGGCGGCGGCCACAACCTCCTCAGGGCCGCCCGCGCCGCAGCGCCCGGCCCCGCACTCGATCTCCACCAAAACATCCAAAACCACGCCATGGCGCGCCGCCGCCGCCGCCAGCTCGCCCACCGCGGCGGCGGCGTCCACGCACACCGCCACCCGCGCGCCCTGGCCCGGCAGGCGCGCCAGCCGGTCGAGCTTGGCCGGGTCCCGCACTTGATTTGAGACCAGCACGTCGCGGACGCCGCCGCGGACAAACGCCTCCGCCTCAGAGACTTTCTGACAGCAAACGCCCACCGCGCCGGCCTCAATCTGCCGGAGCGCCACGGCTGGGCTCTTGTGCATTTTGCCATGGACGCGCAGCGCGACGCCCATGGCGTCGGCCTCAGCTTGCATCAGCGCGAGGTTCTTCTCAAAGCCGTCGAGATCGACCACCAGGCATGGCGTCTGGATTTCCGCCTCCGCCATGCCCAGCGCCGCCGGCACGTCATAGCCGACCTCCAGGGGCCCCCTGTTCCCGCTCGCATCGCTCATGCGCGCTCTCCCCTAACCAGCGCGGCATCGCGCTGAGATCCAGATTCCCCCCAGTTAGAATGACGCCAATGTGACGCCCCGCAAAGCGTTCTCGGCGCTTGAGGATTGCGGCCAATGGCGCCGCGCAGCTGGGCTCGATGAGAACCTTCAGCTCGCGCCAGATCATCCGCAGCGCCGCCAATATCTCGCGATCCTCCACGGTGACGATCTCAGTCAGATGCGCTTGGGCGATGCGGAAAGTGCGCTCAGAAAGGGTCGCCTTCAGCGCATCCGCCACGGTCTCGGGCGGCGTCTCGGGCGTGATCCGTCGCCCGGCGACAAGCGAGCGATGGGCGTCATCCGCGGCGACGGGCTCAGCGGCGAACACCTCGACGTCCGGCCTGTCCGCCAGGGCGAGGCAGGTCCCCGCGATCAGACCGCCGCCGCCGATGGGCGCGATCGCCGCGTCGAGATCGGGCGCTTGCGCCATGAGCTCCAGAGCGCAGCTTGCCTGCCCCGCGATCACGCGCGGGTCGTCATAGGGGTGGATGAAGGTCGCCCCGGTGCGCTCCAGCAGCGCGGCGCAGGCGGCTTCCCGCGCCGCCATGCCCGGGCCGCAAACGGTCAGCTGCGCGCCAAAGCTGTCGATCAGAGCCCGCTTGGCGTCCGGCGCGGTCTCCGGCGTCACCACATGGGCGGAGACGCCCCTCGCCTGGGCGGCCGCCGCAAGCGCTGCGCCATGATTGCCGCTTGAATGGGTGGCGACGCCGCAGCTCGCTTCCGCATCCGTCAGGGACAACACCGCGTTAAATGCGCCCCGCGCCTTGAAGGAGCCGGCGCGCTGAAGCGCTTCGCATTTGAACGCCAGCCGCGCGCCCGTGGCGGTGTCGAGCGCCGCCGACCGCAGCACAGGCGTCTCCACGAGATGCGGTTGAATGCGCGCCGCGGCGGCGCGGATCTCCGCGAGGCTCGGCCCCCCAAGATCCGCGCGATCCGCGGTCGCCGCATCCGCCATCGGCTGTTCGGCCTCGGCGCTCAGAGCACTTCAAACAGGCCGGCCGCGCCCATGCCGCCGCCAACGCACATGGTCACCACCACATGCTTCGCGCCGCGCCGCTTGCCTTCGATCAGCGCATGGCCGGTCATCCGCGCGCCGGACATGCCATAGGGATGGCCCACCGAGATCGCCCCGCCGTTCACGTTCAAAAGCTCATTGGGAATGCCGAGCTTGTCCTGGCAGTAGAGCACCTGCACGGCGAAGGCCTCATTCAGCTCCCAAAGGCCGATGTCATCCACCTTCAGGCCGTTCTTCTCCAAGAGCTTCGGCACCGCGTAGACCGGGCCGATGCCCATCTCCTCGGGCCCAAGCCCGGCGACCGCCATGCCCATGTAGCGCCCGAGCGGCTCAAGCCCGCGCTTCTCGGCGAGCTTGGCCTCCATCAACACGGAGGCCGAGGCGCCGTCCGACAGCTGAGACGCGTTGCCGGCGGTGATGTGCTTGCCCTCTTTGACCTGCTGGCCGTTTTTGAAGACGGGGTCGAGGGCCGCCAGGGTTTCGATCGTCGTCCCCGGGCGGTTCCCCTCGTCTTTCTCCAGCGTGACCTCTTTGTCGGTGATCTCGCCGGACGCTTTGTCCTTGTGCTTCATCACCGCGGTCATCGGAGCGATCTCGTCATCAAAGGCGCCCCGCTGCTGGGCCGCGGCCGTGCGCGCCTGGCTCTGGGCGCTGTACTCGTCCTGCCGCTCCCGCGAGACGCCATAGCGCTCGCCGACGATCTCCGCGGTCTCGAGCATGGTCATGTAAAGGGCCGGCGCATTGGCGAGCAGGTCGGGATCGGGGATCACGAACATTTTCTCGGTCTGGTTCATCGAGATGGACTCAACCCCGCCGCCCACGGCGACCTCCATGCCGTCCGAGATAATTTGCTTGGCCGCCGTGGCGATGGCCATCAGACCCGAGGCGCATTGGCGGTCAAGGCTCTGCCCGGCCACCGTCTGGGGGACGCCCGCATGCATAAGGCTTTGCCGCGCCGGGTTTTGGAAGGCCGTGCCCATTTGGATCGCCGAGCCCATCACCACATCCTCGATCTCCGCCGGGTCTATCTTGGCGCGCTCCACGGCCGCTTTGATGGCGTGTCCGCCCAGCGCCGGCGTCGTGGTGTTGTTGAATGCGCCGCGATAGGCCTTGCCGATCGGCGTGCGCGCGGTTGAAACGATGACGGCGTCGCGCATCGGGGTATCCTCCTAAAGTCCGGTCCATGTCGGCCGTTCAGTGCGGCTTCTAAGCGCTCCGCTTAGCATATGGCTTCGAGTTTCGATGTGATTTTTAAGCGCGTGGGGCGTGTTCGGACACAACGCCAAAACGCGTGAGGACGGGCGGCGGCGCGATATGCGCTCGCAAACCGCGGCGCGCGCGCTAAAGATCTGTGTGAACCACCGCCGACCATGGCGGCGCGGGACACGCGCCATGCGAAGAGCCAAGGCGACGGCCGAGACAAGAACAACCCGGGAGCGACGCCATGTTGTATGAATATTCAGCCGAGTCTCAGCGCCTACAGGAGGCGCTCGGCGCTTTCTTCGACGAGCACATCTATCCCAATGAACGCGCCTACGCCGAGGCGGTGCACAGCGCGTCGGATCGCTGGGGAAAGGTGGCGCTGATCGACGAGCTGAAAGAGAAGGCGAAGGCGGCGGGCCTCTGGAACATGTTCGTTCTGCCCGCCCACGCCGAGTGGAATGGCGGCAAAGGCCTCTCCAATCTCAACTATCTCCCGCTCTGCGAGATGATGGGACGGGTGCAATGGTCGAGCGAGGTCTTCAACTGCAACGCGCCTGACACCGGCAACATGGAAGTGTTCATGAAATACGGCACGCCGGCGCAGCAGGAGCGTTGGCTCAAGCCGCTGCTGGCCGGAGAGATCCGCTCCGCCTACGCCATGACGGAGCCGCAGGTCGCCTCCTCCGACGCCACCAACATCCAGTTGCAAATCCGCCGGGACGGCGATGAGTGGGTGCTGAACGGCCGCAAATGGTTCACCTCCGGCGCCATGAACGCCCGGACCCAGATCTTCATCGTCATGGGCAAATCGGACCCGGATAATCCGAGCCGCCACAAGCAGCAGACCCAGGTGCTGGTGCCGAAAGACACGCCGGGCCTCCAGATCCTGCGGCCGCTCACCACCTTCGGCTATGACGACGCGCCCATGGGCCATGCGGAGGTGCAGTTTGAGAATGTGCGCGTGCCGCTCGAGAACGTGCTGTTGGGCGAGGGCCGCGGCTTTGAGATCGCCCAGGGGCGGCTTGGGCCGGGGCGGATGCACCACTGCATGCGGCTGGTCGGCGCGACGCAGCGGGCGCTCGAGCTCGCTTGCACCCGCGTGACCGAGCGCGAGACCTTCGGCCGGCGGCTCGATCAGCACCAGTCGATCCGGGAGGACATCGCACAGACCTTCGGCGAGATCGAGATGATGCGGCTGCTGATCGCCAAAACCTGCGCGCATATGGACGCCGTCGGCCCGCAGGCCGCGAAGGACATGATCGCCGCGTCCAAGACGCAAGTGCCGCTCATGTCTCAGAATTGCATTGACCGCTGCATGCAGATGTTCGGCGGCGGCGGCTTCACGGAGGACTGGCCCATCGCCGAGGCCTTCACCTATGCGCGCTGGTGCCGCCAAGCCGATGGGCCGGACCAGGTGCATCTGATGGCGCTCGGCAAGGAAGTGATCGGGCGCTACGCGGGGGCCAAGTAATGTCCGCGGTCGATGAAATGGATCTCGGCGCGCTCGGCCCGTATTTGGAAGAGCACGTGCCGGGCTTTCGCGGCCTTCGCGACGCCGTGAAATTTAAGGACGGGCAGTCGAACCCGACCTTTAAGATCACGGCCGAGAGCGGCGTCTATGTGCTGCGCCGCCAGCCGCCGGGCGAGTTGCTCAAATCGGCCCACCAGGTGGACCGGGAGTTCCGCGCCATCGCCGCGCTGGCGGACACGGAAGTCCCCGTCCCCCAAGCGCTGCATCTCTGCGAAGACCGATCGGTGATCGGCTCGATGTTCTATGTGATGAGTTTTGAGGACGGTCGGGTGCTTTGGTCGCCGCGCCTGGAAGAGGCGACACCGACGGACCGGGCGCAGATCTACGATGAGATGAACCGCGTGTTGGCGGCGCTGCACAATGTGGATGTGGCGGCGGCTGGGCTTTCCGATTTCGGCAAACCCGGCGATTATTTCGAGCGGCAAACCTCCCGCTGGACCAAGCAGTATCGCGCCTCCGAGACCGAAAGCCATGCGGCCATGGACGCTTTGATCGAGTGGCTGCCCGCGAACACGCCTGAAGATGACGGCACCGTGAGCCTGATCCATGGCGACTACCGGCTCGACAACATGGTGTTCCACAAGACCGAGAACCGCGTCATCGCCGTGCTCGACTGGGAGTTGTCGACGCTCGGCCATCCGTTCGCGGATCTCGCCTATCAATGCATGCAATTGCGCATGCCGCCCTTTGGCCAATTGGGGGGGCTTGGCGGCGTGGACCGGGCGGCGCTCGGCATCCCGTCCGAGGAGGCCTATGTGCAGGCCTATTGCGAGCGCCGGGGCCTCAGCGGCATTCCGCATTGGAACTACTATCTGGCCTTCAGCGGCTTCCGCCTCGCGGCGATCATCCAAGGCGTCTACAAGCGCGGGCTGGACGGCAACGCCTCGAGCTCAAAAGCCACCCAATACGGCTCTCTCGTCCCGCAGCTCGGGGGGATGGCGCTCGAATGGGCCGAGAAGCGCGCGTGACGCAGGGTCAGATCATACAGGTGGGATGATACGGGCCGGGTGAGATGGACCGGGTGAGATGGACCGGGTGAGATGGACGACCCTTTTGATGTGACGGGGCGCACCGCTCTGGTGACGGGCGCCTCCAGCGGCCTCGGCGCGCATTTCGCCAAAACGCTGGCCCAACACGGGGCGGCGGTGGCCGTCGCGGCCCGACGTCGCGATCGGCTCGACGCGCTGGTGACGGAAATCGAGGCCGGCGGCGGGCGCGCCCTCGCGGTGGAGATGGACGTCACTGACGCCGCGAGTGTGACGGCCGCCTATGATGCGGCGGAAGCGGCCTTTGGGACGGTCACAATCGTCTCCAACAACGCCGGCGTCGCCGATGCGAAACTCGCCTTGCAGATCGATGAGGCCAGTTGGGACTTCGTGCTCGACACCAATCTGAAAGGGGCCTGGCTGACCGCATCCGAGGCGGCGCGCCGCATGGCGGCGGCGGGTGCGACCGGGGCGATCGTCAACACCGCCTCAATCCTCGGCCTTCGCGTGGGCCTGGCTCAAGCGAGCTACGCGACGTCCAAAGCGGCGGTGGTGCAGATGACCAAGGCGCTGGCCCTCGAATGGACCCGCCGCGGCGTCCGGGTGAACGCGATTTGCCCCGGGTATTTCGTCACTGAGATCAACGCCGAGTATCTCGCGTCTGAGAAGGGCCAAGCCTTCATCGCGTCGAGCCCGGCGCGGCGCACCGGCGAAATGGAGGAACTCTCCGCGCCGTTCATGCTGCTCGCCAGCGAGGCGGGCTCATTCATCACAGGCGTCGCCTTGCCGGTGGATGGCGGCCATCTTCTAGGCGGCGCGCTCTAAGCGCCGCTGGCGTGACTAAAAAGAGACGTTAACCGTCCGGGCGGCGCCGCCGCCACGTCAGGGCGCGACGCATCGGTAACCATCTGGATTAACTGCATTTGAGGAAGAGCTGGGAGCGCGCTCCGAGCTGGGGAATGCAGATGGTGACAAAGCTGTCGGCGGGAGCCGCGGCGCTCGGGGCCGCGCTCGCTGGGGCGTCATGGGCCCCCGCGCAGGCGCAGGCCCAGTGCTTTGACAAAGCGACGCTGAGCTACATCGACTGCCCGCAACCGCCGCCGCCGCCGCCCCTGCCGGTGAAGCCGCCCGCGCCGGAGGATCGGTGGGACGGCTTTTATCTGGGTCTCCACGCCGGATACGCCTTCGGCCAGAATGAGATCGAATTGCGCCCCACCAGCGACGCGTTCTCCCAGGCCGCGTTTGGCGCGGGCTTCGTCCCAGAGCGTCTGGACAATGATGATTTAGACAGCTTCTTGGCGGGCGGCCAGATCGGCTACAACCATCAGATCGACAACGTGGTCCTCGGCGTCGAGGGCGACTTCGCGTGGATGGACATGTTTGACCGTGACCGGAGCGGCGTCACAGCGATCACGCAGACGAGTTTCTTCAATCAAGACGAGGTCCTCGAAGTCATCACCACCGAACGGCGCTTCGAGGTGACGGAGGCCACGGGCGTCGATTGGTTGGCGACCTTGCGCGGCCGGCTCGGCATCGCGGTCATTGACGATCTGCTGCTGTTCGCCACCGGAGGCCTCGCCTTCGCCGATGTGAGCCGCGACGCCACCGGCCGGGAGGTCGGCGTGTCGAACTACGGCTATTCCGATGAGGAGACCCGCTTCGGTTGGACCGTCGGCGGCGGGCTGGAATATGCGCTCAGCGAACGCTTCTCCTTGCGCGGCGATTACCTGTTCGTCGATCTCGGCTCCGAAGACGGGACCACCCTCCCGCTCGACGCCGGCGCCCTTGGCCAAGCGCCGGGCGGTCTGTTCTCCGACCGCGATGATCTGACGCTGCATGTGGTTCGGATCGCACTCAACTATCGGCTCTAGCGCGATCTCACGGGACGGCGGTCTCACTGGTCGGCGTTTGCGCCGCCCCGAGGCGGGCCGCCGCGCCGCAGCCGACGCAGACCTGATCAGTCAGGAGATCCGCGCCGCATGGCCCATGCGTCACCGGGGCCCAATCGCCCTCCGGCGTCTCCCAATCAATCGCCCAGCTGCGGATGGCCAAGATACACTCAAACAGCGCCAACCCCGCCGGCGCGCCCTCATAAGCGGCCGTGTGATCCGCGCTCCGCCGGATCAAGCCGCCATCGATCAAGTGCTTCAAGCGGTCGCTGAGAATGTTCGGCGCAAGGCCGAGCGCCTGCTGTGCTTGGCTGAACTGAAACGGTCCCAACTGCGCGCCATACATGATCAGCATCGACCAACGATCGCCAAAGGCGGCGAGCGTGGTGAGGGCGGCGTCCGGCCGGCGGGACACCGCGTCGAACGACGCCATTTTGCGCCAGCGCCGAACGCCCTCATTCGTGTCGCCGCCCAGGCGTTGCCCCGGGCGAAGCGGGATCAGCGGCGGCCACCGCACGTCTTCCCGCCGCACCGTTTCACCGCAGCTCCGGCAGATGGTCCGCATCAGAAGCGGCGCGCCATGTTCGCCGCTGATCAAAGGCGCGCCTGTCGCCGGCCGCCATTGTTCCGCCCAGGCCCGGAGCGTCAGCAAAATCGGATACGTCGCCGCGCCCTTCGGCGTGAGCCAATACGCCATTCGCTGAGCCGAGAGACCGTAGGGTCGCCGCTCCAGCAACCCGCCCGTGAGCAAATGCTTCAAGCGCTCAGTCAAGCGCGCCCTTGAGATCGGCAGCCGGGCGGCGAAATCGGCGAACCGCCGGGCGCCGGCGAACGCCTCGCGCAGGATTAGAACGGTCCAAACATCGGCGACCTGATCGACGCCAACGATGTAGGCGCCTGTTTGTATTGGATAATTTTCAGCCATTGCTGCAGCTTACGGTCTTCTTGCGGAAGGCTCCAAACCCATGAGATCGCACGCACTTGCGTTATGGAACCATCGAATTAGGTTCCATTACACAAGCGGGCTCGGCAGCGCGCCGGCTCAGCCGCCGCCGTCTGCGCCTCAGGCCGATCGGCGACCAAAGACAGAGGAGCTATGAGGCCATGGGAAACAACACTTTGAAACCGGGTCCCACCGGGATTGCGCTGTCCGCAGCGCTTGCTGTGGCGATCGCCCTGGGCGCGCCTTCTCCGGCGCAGGCGGGCGACGGCGCGGAGGCCGCGCGGGAGCGGGTCGACGCGTTCTTCGAAGCGCTGGCCGCGGAAGATCGGGAGACGGCGTTGGCGCAGCTGACGCCGGAGGCCATGCTGCACGCGCCCTACAATCCCAATGGCGACGCGACCGATGAGGGCGTCCGCTCCTTTCCCGCCGCGCTCTATGTCGCGGGCGCCATGGCGACCTATGACAACCTGGTGTTCGAGGACCGCTCTTACAGCATGGCCGACGACAGCCGGACCGTCTGGCTCGAGGCCGAGGGCCGGTTGCGTGTGGCGGAGACGGGCTCTCCATATGAGAACCGCTATGTCTTTAAGTTCGAGCTGGACGGCGGGAAAATCGCGGCGATCACCGAGTATACGAATGTGGTCACCTTGGCGCGAGACGGCGTCACAGCCCGATAGCGGCCGGGCGGCGGCCCCTGGGCGGCCCCTGGGCGGCCCCTGGGCGGCCCCCTGGGCGCCGGACCCCCAGATCTGCTGGTCGGGCCGCCGCAAATCTTGGCGGCTCGCCCTATACCCGCCGATGAGGTGGCGCGCCGTGCGGGCTGACCGGCGAGGGCGAACGCGGCCGACGCCCTTGAGTGTGATCACCAAGCGCGTCGGAACGCGATCTCTCCGCCGCGGCGCTCGGGCCGTCCCCCGAGGCCTCCCCCGATCACGGGGCGGCGCCCTCAGGCCCTATCTCCGACATCACCTGCATCACAAAGCTCGGATCCCAGCTGGTGCGGCGGCCGAGATCGGCGCGGTGCGCGTTGAACCAGCGATCGGCGGCGTCTCGGCCGATGTCGAACAGGCGGCGCAGGAAGGTCATCTCCGCGTTCATTTTGCTGGCGACGCTCAAACCCTTCATGGCGTCTTCGGCGCTGATCCGGTGCAGCCGGCCATCGCGATACGCGCCCTTGTCGAAGCCCGCGCCGTCGACGAGACGCACCACATGGCCGAGCCCCCGCAGCTCATTGATCAGGCCGGCGTTAAAGGTGATCTCGTTGAGCCGGTTCTGGATCTCAGCGCCTGTCCGGGGCAGCTCGTCTCGCCGGAATGGGTTGATCAGCACCAGGATCACGTCCCGCGCCGGGGTGGCCTCGACCAGAGGCAACAGCGGCGGGTTGCCCATATAGCCGCCATCCCAATAGGCCTCCCCGTCAATCTCCACCGCCTGGTAGAGCGTCGGCAGGCAGGCGGAGGCGAGCGTCGTGTCCGCGGAGATATGGGGCGGGCCGAAGATCTTGAGATTGCCCGTGCGCACATTGGTGGCGGATTGAAACACCCTCGGCGCGGCGGCGCTGTTGACCAGGTCGAAATCGAAAGTCTCCGTCACAAGGTCGCGCAACGGATTGAGCTGCATCGGATTGAGCTCATAGGGTGAGAAGGCTCGGGAGAGCGTATCCAACCACATGTAGCCCGGGGAGAAATGTCGGCTCCAGCGGCCCCAAAACCGCTCCATCATATTTTGCTGAAACGGGCTGAACGCCGCCGCCTCCGACACCCGTGTCCAAAAGGTCTCCAACAGCTGCTTCGCGCCATCCGGGCCTCCGGAAGCCAGTCCCTGGGCGAGCGCGACCGCATTCATGGCGCCGGCGCTCGTGCCGCTGACGCCGACGATCTGGAGATCCGGCTCCTCCACCAGGCGATCCAACACGCCCCAGGTGAGCGCCCCATGGGCCCCGCCGCCTTGCAGCGCCACATCGACCGAAACTCGCTTGGCCATCGGCTTCCCCCTGTCGGCCCGCCTGCGCCGCCCCATCTCCGCGCGCAGATTTCACAAATCATATATGTGTCCAAAAACCGCAGCGATTTCACAACGAGACCATGCGACGCAATCGTCGGATATAGTCAACTAATCGCCGCGCCGTCGCGAACCGCGCAGCGCGGCGCGCCCGGCGCCTGACCAGCAGCGCGCCTTGCGGAAGGAGGCCCGCAATGTTTGGCATCCTGATCTCGCTCGGACTTTTGATGTACCTCGCCTATCGCGGGATCAGCGTTCTGATCCTCGCCCCGCTCCTGGCGATGCTGGCCGTATTTCTGAACGACGGCGGCCCCCTGCTCGGCACCTACACGCAAGTGTTCCTCCCGGCGCTGGGCGCGTATCTCGTGAAGTTTTTCCCGCTGTTCTTCCTCGGGGCCATCTTCGGCAAGCTCATGCAGGACAGCGGGGCGGCGAGCGCCATCGCCCGCAGCATCATCTCGACGCTTGGCGCGGAGCGCGCGGCGCTGGCGGTGGTGGGCGCCTGCGCGGTGCTCACCTATGGCGGCGTCTCGCTGTTTGTGGTGGCCTTCGCCGTCTATCCGATCGCCGCCAGCATGTTCGTGGCGGCCAATAAGCCGAAGCGCTTGATCCCCGCCGCCATCGCGCTTGGCGCGTTCACCTTCACCATGACGGCCCTGCCCGGCAGCCCGCAGATCCAAAACGCCATCCCCGCCCCCTATTTCGGCACGGACAGCTTCGCCGCGCCGGTGTCCGGATTGCTGGCGGCGGTGATCATCGTGGCGTTCGGCATGTGGTGGCTCGGCCGACGACTGGCGGCGGCGGCGGAGGCCGACGAGGGCTATGGCGAGGAGGATGGTTTCGCGGCCGGCGCAGAGGCGGACCCGGCCCAGGCGCGGGAGCAGGCGCCCGACGAGCCGCCGCTCTGGAGCGCGATCGCCCCGATCCTGATTGTGATCGGGCTCAACCTCCTGTCCTCGCGCGTCATCCTGCCGGCGCTCGACACGAGCTACTTGGCGGAAGAGGCCTATGGCGGTGCCGAGTTGAGCGATGTCCGCGGGCTATGGTCTCTCATCATCGGGCTGGCGGCCGCGATCCTGGCCACCATCGCCCTCAACTATCGGCGGTTGACCGATCTCAACAGATCGCTGACGGACGGCGTCTCCGCCTCTTTCTTGCCGATCTTCAACACCTCCAGCGAAGTGGGCTACGGCACCGTGATCGCGTCGCTGGCGGCCTTCGCCGTGTTGCGGGACGGGGTGGTCAACATCGCGCCCGGCGCGCCGCTGATCTCGGAGGCCATCGCCGTCAACATCCTGGCCGGGGTCACCGGGTCGGCCTCCGGCGGCATGAGCATCGCGCTGGAGGCGCTCGGGGACACCTATCTTGAGATGGCGCGGGAGGCGGATGTCTCGCCAGAGCTGCTGCACCGGGTGGCGGCGCTCTCTTCCGGCGGCTTCGACGTGCTGCCCCATAATGGCGCGGTGATCACGCTGCTGGCGATCACCGGCCTCACCCACGCCAAAAGCTACTTCGACATCTTCATGGTGGCGGTGGTGGGCCCGATCCTCGGTTTGATCGCCGTGTTGCTCCTGTCGTTTTTCGTGTGATCGGTTTCCGCCGAAAGGGCTGGCGCCGCGCGGCTTGCCTCCCCACCTCTCAGCGCTTGGGTTGAGACGACGGCGTGTGGAGCGATGGGACATGGCGACAGAAGGCGACGGCGGACGTCAGATCACGGGCAATATCACCGGCAAGACGCTGATTGAGTGGGGCTATGCGCCTGGAAAATGGTTCGCAAAAGCGGTGGACGCGGCCAATGCGGCGGCGGCTCGCGGCGCGGATGCGGAGGCGCTGCGGGCGGTCGTCGACGCGCACGCGCCGCCCCCGCCGATCCCCCTGCGCGCCAAGGGTGAGGCGGCTTACGGCCGCTTCATCGACGCCGAAACCGATCTGGAGCGCGCCAATGTTGCGGCGGTGGACGCGGCCATGGCGGAGCTCATGCGCACGCCCACCATTCGGGCAGGCGCGGTGATGCCGGACGCGTGCCCCACGGGCGGCGCGGGCTCGATCCCCGTGGGCGGCGCCGTGGCCTGTGAAAACGCGATCCACCCGGCGTTCCACTCCGCCGATATCTGCTGCTCGGTGGCCATCAGCGTGCTGGGCGACGTCGACCCGACCCAAGTGCTCGACCTGGCGCTGGAGCGCACGCATTTCGGCGGCGGCGGGCGGGGCGAAGGCCGCGGCGCCCGAGCGCGCCCGCTCTTGGACGCGCCAGCCGTCCTGGCCGAGTTTGCGGACAACCCGTTTCTCAACGGCCTGGAGGAGGCCGCTCACGCCCATTTCGGCACCCAGGGCGACGGCAATCACTTCCTGTTCGTCGGCCGCCTGCGTTCGACCGGCGAGGTGGCGCTGGTGACGCATCACGGCTCCCGCAAGCCGGGCG
>JBCCTM010000039.1:0-15402 GCA_039198535.1 Pseudomonadota bacterium | reverse complement strand
TCGACCCGGCCGATCACCCGGCTCCTTACTTGGGCGCCCGGCTCGACGGTGCAAGCGCCGCGCGCGCATGACGTCTCCGAGCCCCGCCGGCTCGCCTTGGCGCGCGCCTCCCCGCCGTTGAGCGTCGCGCCGGGGCGGCGTATAGCGAACGCGTCAGGGACGGAGGCGCGTGACGATCGTGGATAGCGGTGACGAGACGGCGGCGGTCAAACTGCGCCAACCCCATCTGCTCGGCGTCGCAGATCTCGACCGCGCCACCGTCGACGCTGTGCTGGATCAAGCGGAAATACACGCCGATCGCAACTTGCTTCGCAAAGCGCCCACGAAGCGGACGCTTGAGGGCAAGACTCTGATTAACTTGTTTTTTGAGAACTCCACTCGCACCCAGGCGAGTTTTGAAATGGCGGCGCAACGCCTCGGCGCCAACGTCATGAATATGGCGATCGGCACGTCCTCCGTGTCGAAGGGCGAGACCTTGATGGACACCGCCGGCACGCTGAACGCCATGCTGCCCGACATCTTGGTGGTGCGCCACGGCATGTCCGGGGCCGTCGCGCTGCTGGCGGAGAAGATGGAGTGCGCCGTGGTGAACGCCGGCGACGGCCGCCATGAGCACCCCACCCAAGCGCTGCTCGACGCTCTGACCATGCGCCGCGCCTTCCGCGATAGCCGCGGGCTCAAGAACCCGGCCGCCCGGCTGGAGGGGCTGACCATCGCCATCTGCGGCGATGTGCAGCACAGCCGCGTGGCGCGCTCCACCATCTTTCTGCACCAAATCCTCGGCAGCCGCATCCGGCTGGCGGGCCCGCCGACCCTGGCCCCCGCCGGGCTCGAGGCCCTGGGCGTCACCACCTGCGCCAGCCTGGAGGAGGCGGCGAGCGGCGCGGATGTGGTGATGATGCTGCGGCTCCAAAGTGAGCGCATGCAGGGCGCGTATATCGCCAGCGCCCGCGAGTATTACCATGCGTTCGGCCTGAAGCGTCCCGATCTCGCCGGGGCGGCGCCGGATGCGCTGGTGATGCATCCGGGGCCGATGAACCGCGGCGTCGAAATCGACAGCGACTTGGCCGATGATCCGAGCCGCTCAGCGGTCGCGCAGCAGGTGCAGATGGGCGTCGCGGTGCGCATGGCGGTGCTGGAGGCGGTGGCGAACACGAAGCGCCCGCCCGAGGAGGATCGCGAGCCCGCGGCGCCGCCTCGGCCGGGCCTGTTTTGGAAAGCGCGGGGCGCCGCCGCCCGCGCCGCCGCGCCGGAGCCCTTGGCGCTGCTGAACGCCCGTCTGATCGATCCGGAGACCGGCCGGGAACAGATCGGCGGCGTGCTGATCGAGGGCGACACGATCGCCGCCGTCGGGCCGAAGGTGGGCGCTGAACCGCTCGGCGACCAGATCAAACGAGTGGACTGCGCGGGCGCGGCCCTCGCGCCCGGGCTCGTGGATATGCGGGTCTTCATCGGCGAGCCCGGCGCCCGCCACAAAGAGAGCTTCGGCTCCGGCGGAGAGGCGGCGGTGGCCGGCGGCGTCACCACTATCGTCACCCAGCCTGGCACGAGCCCCGCTGTCGACGACCCCGCCATCCTCGATTTCATCCAGAAGCGCGTCTTGGAGGAAAGCGAGCGCCACGCCATGCCCCATGTCCAATCCATGGCGGCGCTCACCAAAGGCCTCGAAGGCCGCGAGATGTCCGAATACAGCTTCTTGAAGCAAGCGGGCGCGGTCGCGCTCTCGGACGGAGACCGGCAGATCGCGTCCGCCGCTGTGCTGCGGCGCTGCATGCAAACCGCCGCTTCCCTCGGGATGGTGGTGTGTCTCCATCCGCAAGACGCGAGCCTCTCTAAAGGAGCCTGCGCCACCTCGGGGATCTGGGCGTTCCGGCGCGGATTGCCCGCGGCGCCGGCGGCGGCCGAAGCGATGGCGTTGGCGCGGGACCTCGCCCTGGCCGAACTGACCGGCGCCGCCTATCACGCCGCGCAGATCTCCACGGCCGGCTCCGTGGCGCTGATCGAGGCCGCCAAAGCCGAGGGGCTCAACGTCACCTGCGCCGTCTCCGTCCCCCATTTCGCGCTCTCGGAAGAGGCGATTGCGGGCTACCGGACCTTCTACAAGGTCGACCCTCCGCTGCGGGCGGAGCAAGACCGCGAGGCCATGGTGGCGGCGCTGGCCTCGGGCGCGATCGATTGCATCGTCTCCTCCCATCAGCCGCAGAACGAAGAATCGAAGCGCCAACCCTATGAGGAAGCGGCGGCCGGCGCCGTGGGGCTTGAGACGCTGCTCTCGGCGAGCCTCGCCATGGGCGCCGAGGCGGGGCTGTCCTTGCCGGAGGTGATCCGCCTGGTCAGCCTCAACCCCGCGCGGCGCCTGGGCCTGGAGTGCGGACGGCTGGCCGTCGGCGCGCCGGCCGATCTCGCGCTGTTCGACCCCGATCAACGCTGGGTGGTCGACCGCCGCACGCTGAAGTCGAAGTCGAAAAATTCGCCCTTCCACCGGGCGGAATTGCCGGGCGTTGTGCTCAAAACCATCGTCGACGGCCGCGTCGTCTATGATGCGAGGGGCCAGAGGGAGCCAGGCGACCGGCCAGGCGACCGGCCAGGCGACCTCCATGGCGATCGAAACGGCGCGGGCGCCGTATGACAGGGCGTTCGCGAATACTCCGGCGCGGACGTCGAGGCGCGGCCTGATGGCGGCGGAGACGCTCACATCGGCGCTCCTGTGGGTCGCGGCCCCAAGTTTCCTACTCGGCTCGATCCCGGTGGGTCTGCTGGTCGGCCGGGCTTTTGGCGTCGGCGATGTGCGGAACGTCGGCTCGGGCAATATCGGCGCGACCAACGTTCTGCGGGCCGGGGGCAAGGCCGCGGGCGCGGCGACCCTGGCCCTCGATGTGGCGAAGGGGGCGATCCCGGCCCTGTTGGCCGGCGCATGGTTAGGCCCTGTGGGCGCGGGCGTGGCGGGGCTCGCCGCGTTCCTCGGCCATTGCTACTCGCCGTTCCTGAAGTTTGACGGGGGCAAAGGCGTCGCCAGCGGGCTGGGCGCGCTGTTGGCGTGGCGACCCGAAATCGCGTTGCTCTCGGTGCTGCTGTTCGCCGCTGTGGTCTGGCGCACGCGCTATGTCTCCCTCGCCTCTTTGGCCGCCAGTTTCCTGGCCGTGGGCGTCTATGTGCTGATGGGCTCTTGGAACCGCGACGTGGCGATCCTCGCCCCGTTTGTCCTGGCCATGGCCCTGGTCAGCGCCTGGCGACACCGCGCCAATATCGGGCGCCTCCTGCGCGGAGAGGAGAGCAAGATCGGCGGCTCGGCCCCACCTCAGGCTCCCGGCTCAACGGGAGCGCAGGACGCTGACGCCCCCGCCGGCGATGGCCGCGCGCCGTGACCGACGGCGACGCCCAACTGCTCGACTGGTTGCGCCTCGCCCGGTCGGAAAATGTGGGGCCGGCGACCTTTCGCTCTCTCCTGCGCCGCTTTGGCGACCCAGCCGCCGCCCTCGCGGCCCTGCCCGATCTGGCGGCGCGGGGCGGGTTGCGGCGGCCGATCCGCGTGTGCGGCGCCCCTCAGGCCGAGCGCGAATTGGAGGCCGGGCGCGTCGCTGGCGCGCAGCTGGTGACGCTCGCAGACCCGCGCTATCCGGCGTTGCTCGCCGCCGTAGACCCCGCCCCGCCCCTGTTCTGGGCGCTCGGGCCGGCGTTGGGACGGCTTGATCGGCGCAGCGTGGCGGTGATCGGGGCCCGAAACGCCTCCGCCATCGGGCTTAAGCTTGCGGCTCATATCGCGCGGGAGGCCGTCGCGGACGGGTTCACCGTGGTGGCGGGCCTCGCCCGAGGCCTCGACGCCGCCGCCCATGGGGGCGCGCTGGCGGCCGACGAGGGACGCGTGGACGCGCCGACGGTCGCGGTTCTCGCGGGCGGCGTGGATCAGCCCTATCCCGCGCAGAACGAGCCGATCTACCGGGCGATCGTCGAACGGGGCCTGGCGCTCTCCGAGGCGCCGCCGGGCTTACAAGCCGCGGCTCGGCACTTTCCAAGGCGCAACCGCCTGATCTCAGGGCTGTCCCTTGGCGTTCTGATCATGGAGGCCGCAGAGCGCTCCGGCTCGCTCATCACGGCGCGGCACGCGGCGGAGCAAGGACGCGAGGTGTTGGCGGCGCCGGGCCACCCCTCCGATCCGCGCGCCGCCGGAACGAACGCGCTGCTGCGCGAGGGCGCGACCTTGGTGCGCCATTGGGCCGATTTGCGCGAGGCGCTGGAGCCGCAGCTGGCGGGCCCCCGCGCCGACGCCCGGGATAGGCTGCTGCAGGATAGACTCTTGCAGGATCGGCTTCTGGAGGAGCCCGCCGGCCCGCCAGGCCAGCGGCGCGGCGCCGCCGAACCAGAGCGTGGCGCGCTCTCCGACGCCGCAGTGGATCGCGCTCGGGCCGCGCTATTGCAGCTCTTGTCGCATGCGCCGATCGCCGTGGACGACCTCTTTCGCGCCGCGGCGCTGGGCCCCGCGGAAGGAGCGGCGGCTCTATTGGAGTTAGAGCTGGCGGGGCTCGCCGAGCGTGAGCCCGGCGGCGCGGCGCGGCTCGCCAGCGGGGCGGAGGACGAGACAGGTCGGGACGCGGGCGGCCGAGACGCGCCGGACGGGCTCTAATCCCCTAAACAGGAGCCCGCGCCTGCCGCCTCGTCGAGACGCCCCCAAGAGACAGCCCATTGACAGCTCCAGGGCCTCGCACCAGTTTCCCGCGCTGCGAGAAGAAGCGGCTGACGCGCCGCCGCCTCGCGAACGCCGTCGCGGCGTTGGGGAGCGGCGGCGTCTGGCTTCAGCACCCGTAACGCCCCCTGCCGAAGATGGAGAACCCATGGCCGTTGTTGTCGTTGAGTCGCCTGCGAAAGCAAAGACGATCAACAAATATCTAGGCCAGGGCTACACCGTGCTCGCCTCCTACGGCCATGTCCGGGATTTGCCGGCGAAGGACGGCTCGGTGAAGCCTGACGAAGACTTCGCCATGGAGTGGGAGCTCGGCGCGGACGGGCGCAAGCGGGTCTCGGCCATCGCCGACGCGCTGAAGGGCGAGGGCAAATTGATCCTCGCCACCGACCCCGACCGTGAAGGCGAGGCGATCTCCTGGCATTTGCTGGAGGCGCTTCGGAAGCGGCGCGCCTTAAAAAAAGACACGCCCGTCGAGAGGGTTGTCTTCAACGCGATCACCAAGAGCGCGGTCACCGAGGCGATGGCGAACCCGCGCGCCATCGATCAGCCGCTCGTGGACGCCTATCTCGCCCGCCGCGCGCTGGATTATCTGGTGGGCTTCACCCTTTCCCCTGTGCTGTGGCGAAAGCTGCCGGGATCGCGCTCCGCGGGCCGGGTGCAATCCGTGGCGCTACGCTTGGTGGTGGAGCGGGAGATGGAGATCGAAGCCTTCAAACCGCGGGAATATTGGTCCGTCACGGTGGCCATGACCACGCCCAGCGGCGCGGCCTTCGAGGCGCGCCTGGCGAGGCTCAACGGCGAGAAGCTCGATAAATTCTCCCTCGGCGAGGAAGGCGCGGCCAATAACGCGGTCGCCATGATTGAGGCGCGCGACTTTTCGGTGAGCTCGGTGGAAGCCAAGCCGACGAGCCGCAATCCCTCCCCGCCCTTCACCACTTCCACCTTGCAGCAGGAGGCGAGCCGCAAGCTCGGCATGTCGCCCGCCGAGACCATGCGCACCGCGCAGCGGCTCTATGAAGGCGTGGAGATCGGCGGCGAGACCGTGGGCCTGATCACCTACATGCGGACTGACGGCGTCGACATGGCGCCCGAGGCCGTCGCCAGCGCGCGCAAGCTGATCGAGAGCGCCTATGGCGGGGCCTACGTGCCTGAAAAACCACGCGTCTATAAGACCAAACAGAAGAACGCTCAGGAAGCGCATGAGTGCATCCGGCCGACGGATATGGCGCGGAGGCCCGACCAGCTCGCGCGGCTAGAGCCGGCCATGAAGCGGCTCTATGAGCTGATCTGGAAGCGTTCGGTGGCCTGTCAGATGGCCGCGGCGCGCCTGGAGCGCACCACGGTGGAGATCGACAGCCCAGACCAGAAGGTCGGGCTCCGAGCCACGGGTCAGGTTGTGAAGTTTGACGGCTTCATGCGGGTCTACCAAGAGGATCTCGACGACGGCGCGGCCCAGGACAAATCGGAGGATGACGCCGATGACGGCCGGCAGTTGCCGCCGCTCACGCAGGGCGACCGTCCCCAAAAGAACGGGGTCACGCCGGAACAGCACTTCACTCAACCGCCGCCCCGTTTCTCCGAAGCGGCCCTGGTGAAGCGCATGGAGGAGCTCGGCATCGGCCGACCCTCCACCTACGCGTCGATCATCTCCGTGATCCAAGACCGCGAATATGTGCGCAAAGAAAAAAACCGATTGATGCCCGAGGATAAGGGCCGGTTGGTGACGGCGTTCCTTGAGAATTTCTTCCAGCGCTACGTGGAGTACGGCTTCACGGCCAACCTTGAAGAGAGCCTCGACGACGTGTCGGACGGGCGCGAGGATTGGAAAGAGCTGCTGCGCCGCTTCTGGACCGATTTCCGCAACACCTGCGAGGAGACCACGAAGCTTCGCAACGCGGTGGTGATCGACAAGATTAACGAGGCGCTGGAAGATCACATCTTTCCGCCCCGCGAGGATGGCGCGCCGCCTCGCCTTTGTCCGCTATGCGGCGTCGGCCAGCTGACGCTGAAGCCGGGCCGGGGCGGCGCTTTTGTCGGCTGCTCCAACTATCCCGACTGCCGCTACACCCGCCAGATCGGCGGGGAGGTCGGGCCGGCCGAACTTTCCGCGCCCGGCGGCAAGGTGCTGGGCCAAGATCCGGAGACCGGCCTCGATGTCTCGCTCCGCACCGGCCGCTTCGGACCCTATGTGCAACTTGGCGAGCCTGAAGAGAAGGAGAAGCCGAAGCGCTCCAGCCTGCCCAAGGGCGTGGACGCGGAGAACGTCGATTTTGAACTCGCGCTAAAGCTGCTGTCGCTGCCGCGTCTGGTTGGCGCGCACCCGGAGGATGGCGCGCCCATCGAGGCGGGGCTCGGCCGCTATGGTCCGTTCGTCAAACACGGGAGCACCTACGCGAACCTCAAAGAATTCTCCGAGGTCTTCGACGTCGGCTTGAACCGCGCCGTCGTGATCTTGGCGGAGAAGAAAGAGAAAGGCTTCAGCCGCGGCGGCCCCGCTAAGCCTCTGAAAACGCTGGGGGAGCACCCCGATGACGGCGGTCCGGTGGAGGTCTATTCCGGCCGCTACGGACCCTATGTGAAGCACGCGAAGATCAATGCGACCCTGCCGAAGGAGATGGCTCCTGAGACGGTGAGCTTGGAGCAAGCGCTCGTGCTCATCGCCGAGAAAGCGGCGAAATCGCCGGCGAAAAAGAAGGCGGCCAAGAAACCGGCGGCGAAAAAACCGGCGGCGAAGAAGGCCACCGCCAAAAAGAAACCCGCCAAGGAGGCGACCGAGGAGGCCGGAGAGTAACGCGCCGCCTGCGGCGCGAAAGGCGCTCCTCTCTGTGGATCGATCGTGGGGAGCGGCGGCGCATTGCGGCCGCGCCGCTGGTCTCCTACCAGATCTTGAGAAGGCGAGCGGGGCGGACGCCCGTGATCGCATCGCTGTCGCCCTTGTAGGAGGCCCGCCATGGCTGCGGATCCAGCCGGCGCGCGAAAGTCGCGCAAAGCCGCCACTCGGCGCGGCGTAGCGGCGGGCGGCGCCGGGGAGAAAATCACCAAAATCCCCGATCGCGAGGCGCTGGTCACGTTCATCAAGGCGCAGCCCGGCGGCATCGGTAAACGTGAGATCGCCAAGGCGTTTAACTTGAAAGGGGCCGACCGGATCGAGCTGAAGCGCATGCTGCGCGCGCTCGAGGAGGACGGCGTCATCGAGAAAGGCGGCAAGCGCTTTTCAGAGCAAAACCGGGACCCAAGACGCCTGCCGCCAGTGACACTGTTGGAGGCCGGACCGCCGGACGCCGATGGCGACCAGACGGCGACGCCCGCCAATTGGGACCGCGATAACGGCCCTCCGCCTCGGATCGTGATGGCCGCGCCCCGTCGCCATGACCCTGCGCTCGGCCCCGGAGACCGCTTTCTCGGCCGCCTCAAAGCGCTGGAGGGCGATGCGGATTACGCCTATCAGGCGAGCATCCTGAAAAAACTCGGACGCGGCGGCCGGCGCGTGCTGGGCTTGTTCCGAGAAGCGGGAACGGGCCCGAAAGGCGAGGGCGGTCGCATCGAGCCGGTGGATAAGCGCCAGTCCGATGATTTTATTGTGCCAGCCGGGGAGACCGGGGGCGCGCGGGACGGCGAACTGGTTGAAGCGGAAATCCGCCCTGGGAAGCGCTTTGGCCTCGCCCACGCTAAGGTGATCGAGCGGCTGGGCGATGCAAGCGAGCCCAAGGCGATCTCGCTGATCGCGATCCATGAGCAAGGCCTCCCGGTTGAGTTCTCCGAAGCGGCGCTGGCTGATGCGGCGGCGGCGGCCCCGCTGACGGAAGAACAGATCGCGGAACGGGAGGATCTTCGCCATCTCGACCTCGTCACCATCGACCCCGCAGACGCCCGCGACCATGACGACGCGGTGTACGCCGCGGCCGACCCCGCCGACGACAACCTGGACGGGTGGCTCGTCTGGGTCGCTATCGCCGATGTGGCCGCCTATGTGCGGCCGGGCTCCGATCTCGACGCGGCCGCGGCGGAGCGCGGCAACTCGGCGTATTTTCCGGACCGCGTGGTCCCGATGCTGCCGGAGAGCCTATCGGCCGATCTCTGCAGCCTCCATGAAGGGGTCGATCGCCCGTGCCTGGCCCTGCGGATGCGGCTGACCGCCCGGGGCGAGAAGCTCGACCACAGCTTTCACCGCGGCGTGATGCGCTCCCGCGCCAGCCTCACCTATGAGCAAGCGCAAGCCGCCTGGGAGGGCCGGCCGGACGCCGCCGCCGCGCCGCTGCTGGAGGGCGTGATCGCGCCGCTCTACAACGCCTTCCACGCCGCGCAGATCGCCCGGGAGAAGCGGGGGCCATTGGACCTCGATTTGCCGGAACGACGCGTGGAGCTCGATGAGACCGGCCAGGTCTCCGCAATTCGCTTTCGGGACCGCTTCGACGCCCATCGGCTGATCGAAGAGTTTATGATCCTCGCCAATGTCTGCGCCGCCGAGACGCTGGAGAAGGCGCGCATCCCGCTGCTCTACCGCGTCCATGAGCCGCCGGATCCGCTGCGCATTGAAGCGCTGCGCGAGGTGCTCGACAGCATCGATATCCCGTTGGCCAAGGGCCAAGCGGTGACGCCGAAACGCCTCAATCAAGCGCTGGAGGCGGCGGCGGGCTCAGACCATTTGGAGCTCGTGAATATGAGCGTGCTGCGCAGCCAGATGCAGGCTGTCTACAGCCCTGAAAATCTTGGGCATTTCGGCTTGTCGCTCCGCGCTTACGCACATTTCACCTCGCCCATTCGCCGCTACGCCGACCTGATCGTCCATCGCGCCTTGATCCGGGCGCTGAAGCTCGCTCCGACCTCGGACGGGCTGACCGAGGAGCAAGGCGCGGCGCTGCCGGAGATCGCTCAACACATCTCCACGACGGAGCGGCGCGCCATGACCGCCGAGCGAGACACGGTGGACCGCTATCTCGCGGCATGGTTGGCGGACCAAGAGGGCGCGCAATTTGAGGGGCGGATCGCCGGGGTGCAACGCTTCGGCCTGTTTGTGAAGCTGGCCGGCAGCGGCGCGGACGGGTTTGTGCCGATCGCCAGCATCGGCGCGGAGTATTTTCACTTCGACCAGGACGCCGCGCAGCTGGTGGGCGACCGCTCTGGGCTCACGTTGCAGCTGGGCATGCCGGTGACCGTGCGGCTGGTGGAGGCCACACCGGTCACCGGCGGGCTCATCCTCCAGTTGCTTGACCCCCTGTCTACGAAGGCGCAGGGCGGTGAGCGCAAAGCGTCGGCCCGGGCGACGCCAGGGGGGAGCCGGGGCAAAGCAGGGCGACCCGCGCGCGGCGCGCCAAGGGGAAAGCTCGCCAAGGCGAAGGCGGCGCGAAAATCCAAACGCAGCCGGTGAGGCGAACGGGAGGCTGGCGTCTCGCTTAGCGCTCGACGACGCGGACGAGTTTTTTGTCGAACACGCGGAGCACAGGAGCGATCTCATGCCCGCGCTTCATGACGCGGCCTTCGGCGTTGAGCACGGCGTAGGCTCCTTGCTTCTCCCGCAATTTCGGCCGCTTTTCGATTCGGTAGAGCGGGGCCTCGGACGCGCGGCGAAACACCGAAAAGACGGCGACATCGCGCAAATGATCAATTGCGTAATCGCGCCAATGTCCCGCCGCGACCATTCGTCCATACACAGACAGAATTGGTCCAAGTTCACGTCTGTGGAAAGTCACGAAAGGGTCTGCGCGACGGTGCGCGTCGCTATTTTCAGCCCTTGAGGACGGTTTCATATAAATAATTGGGGTCGTCATGGGCGCATGATCCCTGCGCCGGCGCGGATTGCAAGGCCCCGAAAAGCGCCAAAGTTTCACAGGCCGATCACGCATTTGGCGCCGGTGTGCAACAGCGCTTCGAAAATTTGCCCCTTGCAAGTCTCGACTAGAGTGACAAACTCAACCAGGCGCATCCCTCGCGCACGTCCGGCGTCGGCTCCCTATCGCCCCCACCCCCCAAGCCGACGCCGGACACCATTGAAACAGCGTAGATTTCACAAGCGCGCATCGGCGCAGGACGGCGGTCAAAGCCGAGGCATGGACCGCGACCGCGTTCTTCGGACATCGGCGGCGTTTCCCACGATCAGAGGCCGACCATGCCCGCGCCGGACCTCAAGACCCTCATCCGAGCCCAGACCGCGCTCATCACGCCGCCGCTGACGCCGGAGCTGCGCATGCGCGGCGCGACCCCTGAGACCCCGCTTTGGCGGGCCGGCGACGCCGAACTCGCCGCCCTGGCGCTCGACCCGCCCTTCTGGGCGTTTCCCTGGGCCGGGGGCCAGGCCATGGCTCGCTTCATTTTAGACGCGCCGGAGCGCGTCGAGGGGGCGTCCATCCTGGTCGTGGCCGCCGGGGCCGGATTAGAGGCCATCGCCGCCGCCCGCGCGGGAGCCCGGCGCGTGGTCGCCAATGATGTGGATCCAGCCGCATGCGCCGCGGCCGAGATCAACGCCGAAATCAATGGCGTGCGGCTGGAGACCGACCCAGCTGACCTCACCTTGTCCGCCGCCGCGCCGCCGGACGGCATGGGCTCGGCCGACGTGATCCTCGTGGCGGACGCGCTCTATGACAGCGCGCCCTCGGCGGCGCTCTTGCGGCTTGCGGAGCGGGCGGCGCGGGAAGGCGCGACCGTGCTGATCGCCGACGCCGGCCGCGGCGCCGGACCTCTCGACGGCGTCACCGAGCTGACGCGCCTCCGCGTTCCAACGACGCTCTTCCCCGGAGCCGCTGGCGCGATGGACGCGCTCACTTGGGAGGACGGTCCCTCACGAGACGTGGCGATCTACGAGATGGATCGAGCGTGAGCGAAAGCGCCGCGCCGCGCTTTGGGCTCGCGCGCGCCCTCGATTTGGCGTAAGCGCCCCGGAGATCGCGGTAAGCCGCGGGGAAGCATGGGGAATGCGCGTGTCACGCCTTGTTGTCATCGTTCTGGTCGCCATTGGCGTCGTCGTCTGCGGATGGAGCGCCGTTTGGCTCTACAATCGCTCCACTGCTGAGCAGCAAGTGGCCCAGGCTTTGGCCACGCTGGAGCAGGCGGGCGTCCCCAACAGCTATGACGCCATCGGCGTCAGCGGCTTTCCGTTCTCCTATCGCGGCGAAGTGACCAATCTAAAGATCGGTGAAGGCGACGCGGCGCTCACCTTCCCCGCAGTGGCCGCGGAAGTGGGCGTGGGCGCGCTGGACACCGTCCTCTTCGACTTGCCGGAGACCATAGGCCTCGGCGACGCGGAATTGCGCACTGAAGGCTTGCAGGCGGCGGTCACCCGCGCGGATGAGCGCTCCTACGACCTAAAGATCACCGCCGACCGCGTGTTCCTCACCCCGCCGGAGGGCGAGGGTTCGGGCGAGGTGACCGCGTCCAATGTCGCGGCCGATGGCGCGTTCAACGTCTCGCCGGACCAGTCTGAGGTGACCTTGCGCTTCGCGGTGACGGCGGACGCGGCGACCATCGACACCTTGGAGGCCAGCGAAGGTCCCGATCCGGTGAAAGTGGAGCTCGAAGCCTTGAACGCCGCCCTTGAAGGGGACCTGAAAGAACTCGCCGCCGTCACATCCGTTGGGCGCGCGACCTTCGAAGGCCCAGACGGCAGCGGGGTCGGGGAGGTGCGCGACTACGCGCTCACCGCGAGCATCACCGCGAAAGATCAATTTGACCCGGCGCCCCTGCTCGGCGTCACCGACCTCAGCAAAGCGCTGGAGGCGTTCTGGTCCATGGCGACGCAGAGCATTTCCGAAGGCGGCGCGGCCGTCGGACGGCTGCAGATCGCCGCTTTGCAAGCCTCCGCGCTGGATCTGAGCGGCGGCGAGGACAACGCGCCGGGCGGAGCCGGCAAGGTCGATCTCCAGAACCTCACAATCGGGTTCGACTTCGGGCCTGAGCGGATGCGTTTCACCACCAAAGGCGACAAGATGCTGGTGGATGTGGCGGCGGAGGAGGCCGACGCGTCCCTCTACTACGACCTCGCCGACGTCGAATATGAAATGTCAGCCACGGCGGCCGAAGCCTTCGACTTCAGCTTGGTCGATTTCAACGATCCGGAAGCCTTTGGCGAGCAACTCGTCGCCGCCTTCAGCGAGCAATTGCTGCAAGGCGGGGCGGTGGAAGTGTTGAGCCGGAGCGGGCCCACGGTGTTCCGCGGCGGGGCGGCTGATCTGGTCCCCGACGCGCCGCCGTCGCTGTTCGAGAGCACAACCGGCCCATCTGAGTTCCGCTTCGCCATGAACCCAGACGAACTGGTGCTGAAGCTCGACGCCGATGAGATCGTCTATAGCGCCTCGGGCGCGCTGGAGGGCGAAGCCGCGTTGCAGGCGCTCACCATCGATTTCCAATCGCCTCTGCGCGCTTCGGAGGAGCCCCAAATGGCGACGCTCTCCGCCGAAGTAGGTGAAGTTACGCTCAGCGACGAGATCTGGGCGCTGGTCGATCCTGAAGCGGCGCTTGTGCGCGACGTGAAAGGCCTGCGGGTCGGTGCGAACGCCGAACTCAACATTATACGCGATGTGTTGTCGCCGGACGCCGACCTGATCAATCTCGCCAATCCGGCCGTGCTCCCGGGCACCATCACCGTTCAGGACACGTCGCTCGACTTGCTCGGGCTGCAAGCCGATCTCACCGGCGCGTTCAGCGCCTTCCCGCTGCCTGAGGGCGAGTTCGACTTGAACCTCAAGGGCTGGCGCGGGTTTCTGGACGCCGTACAGCGCACGACGCTGGCCGCCGACCCGAGCACCATCTCCTCGCTGCTGATGATGAATGACGACGTGGCTTACTATGGCCGCCCGATCGATCCGAACGCGCCTGAAACCGACGCCGTGACCTTCAAGATTGAGCTTGGGTCGGCCGGGCTGTTGGTGAACGGCGAGCCTTATGAGCCAGGCGGCCCGTCCGACCCCGTTGCGCCGCCGAGCGACGGGGCCGCGCCGGAGCGTGTTCCCGCAGAGTGACGTGAGCGGAAGGCGGGGGTGCTAGCGGCTCCCCGCCCTCAATGATGTTGATCGTTGGAGAATTGGTAGCGACCGTCTTCCAGCGGGCCGAACATCTCTCCAATATCAGGATGTTCAACGGGCTCGCCCGAATCGTCCGGCAATAAATTCTGCTCGGAGACGTAGGCCGTGTAATAGCCGCCGGTCTCGTTTTCGGCGAACAGATGATAGAACGGCTGCTCTTTCCGCGGTCTCACATCCTCAGGGATCGCGTTCCACCACTCCTCGGTGTTCGCGAAGATCGGATCCACGTCGAAAATCACGCCTCGGAAGGGGTAGATGCGATGCTTCACAACCTGCCCGAGTTGAAATTTCGCCTGGCCGTAAACCGTCTCTGACATTGCGCTTTGCACCGGGACCCCACGAGAGCTGTGGCATAACCAGAGGCGGCGACGCTGTCCAGCGAACGCGCCGATTTTGACGCTCGATCCAGCTCGGCACGGCGCTGCAGAGCACATAAAAGCCTCGACATGACAGATGCTTGAAACGCCCGGCGGTGTTTCACTCCCTTCAGCCGCGTAAAACTCTTGCGCCCTGCGCGTCAGCGGGGAACAACAGGGTCACGGAGGGGCGTCCGTATTGGGGTGAGGTAAGCGGGTGCTAACCGTATCGCGCCTAACGTCGCGCATGTCGCGCGCATCTTTGCATTCTGTTCTGTCTTCGCCGCGCCTGCGCTTAGTCGCCGGGCTCATGGTGGCTGGCCAGCTGCTGACCGCCTGTGCGACCCTCGCGGGCTCCACCGCGGTTCCCAAGCGGCAGAACGACATTTGCGCCATTTTTGCGCAGAACCCGAGTTGGAAGCGGGCGACGCGCAAGGTCGAGCGAGAATTCGGCGCGCCCATCGCGGTGCAAATGGCGATCATCTGGAAGGAATCGAGCTTCCGTCACGATGCGCGCCCACCCAAGAAACCGCGGCTGTTTGGCTTGGTGAAATGGGGTCGGATCTCCAGCGCCTATGGCTATTCCCAAGCGCTCGACGGGACCTGGGATTGGTATCTGCGCGATACCGGCCGCAACTCCTGGTTCGCCCAGCGGGACGATTTCGACGACGCCGCCCATTTCGTCGGCTGGTACATGACGAAGACGAAGAATATCAATGGCGTGGCCATGGGCGACGCGGTCAGCCAATATCTCGCCTATCATGAGGGACATGGCGGATATCGCCGCGGCAGCTATCGCTCCAAGAAGTGGCTGCTGAACGCCGCCAGACGCGTGGGCAATATGGCCTCGGTCTACAATCGCCAATTGCGCAGCTGCGGCTAGCCGCTGATCCCGCGCAGGCGTTCGGATCGGCGGCGGAGCGCCTCCACCACCAGCAGCAGCGCGATGGAGAGGAACACGAGCAGCGTCGCCACGGCCAGGATGGCGGGGCTGATCTCCTCCCTGAGGCCCAGGAACATCTGCCAGGGCAGCGTCTTCTGCTGCTGCGCGCCGACGAACAGCACGACGATCACCTCGTCAAAAGCGGTGATGAAGGCGAACAAGCCGCCCGAAACCACGCCTGGCAGGATCAACGGCGCCTGCACGCGGAAAAAAGTGGTGAGCGGCCCGGCGCCGAGGCTCGCGGAGGCGCGGGTGAGGCTGTTGTCAAAGCCCGTGAGCGTGGCGGTGACCGTGATGATCACAAACGGCACGCCGAGCACCGCATGGGCCAACACGACCCCCCAATAGGTGCCCTGCAGGCCCAGGCGGCTGTAGAAAAAGTACATGCCCGTCGCCGAGATGATCAGC
>JBCCTM010000038.1:0-15454 GCA_039198535.1 Pseudomonadota bacterium | reverse complement strand
TGCAGAAACGGCTGGGGCGCAAGACGATCTCCGCCAAAATGCTCCGCGAGGCGCCGGCCTGGGTGCGCGCCTATGATCTGCTCCATGACGGCGCGGAGGATCTGAGGCCGTTGCCCTTTCGGGAGCGGCGACGGCGCTTGGAGGCGTGGTTGGAGGCGCATCGGCCCGCGCGCATGGACCTCTCGGAGATGATCGCCTTCGACGATTGGGACAGCCTGGCGGCGTTGCGCGCCGGCGCGCGGGCGGCCAGCCAAGAGGGGCTGATGCTGAAGCGCTGGGACAGCGTCTATCAAGGCGGGCGGCCGCTTGGGCCATGGTGGAAATGGAAGCGCGATCCGCTCACCGCCGATTGCGTGCTGCTCTACGCCCAGCGCGGCCATGGCAAGCGCAGCTCTTTCTATTCGGACTATACATTCGGGGCGTGGCGGGACGGTGCGGACGGGCTGGAGCTGACGCCGGTGGGCAAGGCCTATTCGGGCTACACGGATGAGGAGTTGAAACGTCTCGACCGCTGGATCCGGGCGAACACGGTGCAGCGCTATGGCCCGGTGCGCGCGGTGACGCCCGCGCTGGTGTTCGAAGTGGCCTTCGACGCTGTTCAGGCCTCGACCCGCCATAAATCCGGCGTCGCCATGCGCTTCCCCCGCATCAAGCGCATCCGGTGGGACAAGCCGGCCGAAGAGGCGGATCGGCTTGAGACGTTGGAGCGCATGATCGGCGTTGGCTAGCGGCGCGTCTGTCGACCGATCTGTCTACCGATCTGTTTACCCTTCTGTTGACCTGGCGAAAGCGATGCGCGACGGCTCCGGCCGAGGTGAAGGAGGGGGCGGCGGCCATTCGGAGCGCGCGCAGATCCGCGCGCGAGGCGCTGGGGAGGCTTCATGCGCATTTTCACAGGCGGCGGCGCGCCGGACGCCACGCAACAGGCCGGGCAGGCGGCGCAAGAGGGCGCGGAATTAGCGCGCTGGCGGGCCGGCGGCGTCGGCCGTTTCTCCAACATCGTGGCGCTGGTGGCGCTGATGTTTTCGGGCTGGAGCTTCTACGAGACCGTCTGGAAGGCGGACGCGCTGCGCATGTTCGTGGCCCCGCAGATTCAATACGCCGACAACTCCCGCGGCGTGTTCGACGCCTATGAGGTGCCCATCACCATCGCCAATGTGGGGGCGCGGGCCGGCGTGGTGTTGTCCTTCGAGATGACCGTGGAGAACCCGCGGACCGGGGAGACGAAAGAGTACTACAGCGCGGAGATGGGCACGATAAAACAGAGCTTCAGCGATGAGACGACCCGCTTCGCCCCCCTGTCCGTGGGCGGGCGGGAGGCGGCGACGGCGCAGATCCTGTTCTACCCGAAGAGCGGGGAGACCGTGGATCGCTTGGTGGAGATCGAGGCCGGCGAGTACCGGTTCACTGTCACCATGAACGCCGCGCCGGTGGAGCGCTTGCCGATCGGAGAGCCTTCGGAGGAGGCGGGCCGCCATTCGGTGAGTTTCGTGATGGCCATCGACGGGGTGGATTACCGCGCCTTCAACAATGGCGGCTCTCTGCCGATGCGCACGCTGGATCACCGCGCGGTGGTCAGCGAGTAAGCCACTGAACTCCCGCGATCACGATGGCGCCAGGCGGCTGACAGACGCCCCTCCAGCGCTTATATCGGAGCGAGAGAATTTAGGAGGCTCCCACAGATGCTGAACCTGTTCAAAAAGCCGGAGATGCCGACGGCGGAGACGGCGATTGCCGGTCGCGCGCAGCCGATCCCCACGGCGGAGACGCATTTTGTGAACGGGCGTCCGCTGAAGGGACCCTATCCGGAAGGGATCGAGACGGCGGTGTTCGGCATGGGCTGCTTCTGGGGCGCGGAGCGCATGTTTTGGAAGCTGCCGGGCGTGTGGGTCACGGCGGTGGGCTATGCGGCGGGCTACACGCCTAACCCGACCTATCAGGAGGTCTGCTCGGGCCAGACCGGGCATAATGAGGTGGTGCTGGTCGCCTATGATCCGGCGCAGATCTCCTACGAGACGCTGCTAAAGACGTTCTGGGAGGGACACAATCCGACCCAGGGCATGCGCCAGGGCAATGATGTGGGCACGCAGTACCGCTCGGGGGTTTATGTGGCGAACGCCGAGCAGCGGGCCGCGGCGGAAGCGACGGCGACGACCTTTGGCGAGAAGCTCTCAGCGGCGGGCTTTGGCGCGGTGACCACCGAGATCCTGGACGCCTCGGCGTTCTTCTTCGCCGAGGACTACCATCAGCAATATCTGGCCAAGAACCCCGGCGGCTATTGCGGCCTCGGCGGCACGGGCGTGAGCTGCCCCGGCGCCTGAGCCGGCCCGCTGGACACCGCGGTCACAGGCGGCGGACGGATGCGCCGCAGGCCGCGCGCCCCCCTCGCCCAACACTTTAGAAGCACCGCGCCGGCGCGCGCGGCGGCCTTAGCCTATTGAGCCTATGACGTCTTACACCGCCTTCACCACCTGCGGGGACGCCGCCGCCGCAGAGGCGTTAGGCGAGGCGCTTGAGGCGCATATGGGCGCGCCCATGGGCACGCTCACCGGCGTAGGCGTATTCGCTTTGGAGGACGGGTCGGATCGTTGGGAGGTGGGGGCCTATTTCGCCGAGGCGCCGGATACGGTGGGCCTCGAATTGCTCGCCGCCGCCCATGGGGCCCGGCCTTTCCTGGTCTCTAAGCTCGACGACCGCGATTGGGTCGCCCAAGTGCGCCGGGAGCTCACGCCAGTGCGCGTCGGCCGATTTGTGGTGCATGGCGGCCATGATCGCGCCCGCATCCCCGTCAATCTGCTCAATCTCGAGATCGAAGCGGCCATGGCGTTTGGCACGGGGCGCCATGGCAGCACGGAAGGGTGCCTCGCGGCGTTGGAGCGGCTCGCGCGGATTGGCGCGGTGCGGCGTCCGGCCGGCCGACCGTTTCGCGTCGCTGATATCGGCTGCGGCACCGGCGTGTTGGCCATGGCGGCGGCGCGGCTGGCGCCGGTGCGCGCCATGGCGAGCGACATCGACGCCGTGGCGGCCCAGGCGGCCCAGGCCAATGTGCGCGCTAATCCGAGCCGAGGCGCCGTCAGCGTGCTCTGCGCGCCGGGCTTCCGCCATCCGCGGCTCCACGCCGCCGGCCCCTATGATCTGATGTTCCTCAACATCCTCGCCAAGCCGCTCAAACGCCTCGCCCCGCAGGCGGCGCGGGCGTCCCGCCCGGGCGCGGTGGCGGTGCTGGCGGGCTTGCTCGACGCCCAAGCCGCGGAGGTCGCCGCGGTCTATCGCGGTTGGCGCTTCGAGCCGCTGTTCCGCCTGTCCCGCCGGGGCTGGACCACGCTGGCGCTGCGCCGTCGCCTGTAGCACGGGGCTTTCGCCTCTTCGCCCATTCTGCTAGCCCTGGTGTTGGGAGAGGCGAGCGAGACAAGATATGCGGGTAATCGGCGTCGACCCTGGGCTGCGAAAGATGGGCTGGGGCGTGGTGGAGATGACGGCGGGGCGGCTCAAGCATGTGGCCAACGGCGTCTGCGCCGCGCCCACGGACGCCCCGCTGGGCGCGCGGCTGGCGGTGCTGTTCCGGCAGCTGGACGAGGTTCTGACCACCCATGGACCCTCGGAAGCGGCGGTGGAGCAGACCTTCGTCAATAAGGACGCCGCCGGCACGCTCAAGCTCGGGCAGGCGCGCGGCGTCGCCATGCTCGCGCCGAGCCTGCGCGGCTTGCCCGTGGCCGAATACGCGCCCAACGCGGTGAAGAAAGCGGTGGTGGGCGTGGGCCATGCGCAGAAGCCGCAGATCGCCCATATGATCGGCGTGCTGTTGCCCGGGGCCGCTGTGGCGGGGCCGGACGCGGCGGACGCGTTGGCCATCGCCATCTGCCACGTCTACGTCGCGGGCTCCGCTGCGAAACGGGCGGCGTTGACGGCGTCAGGCGCGTCGGCGTCGGGTCCATCGGCGGCGGCGCGGGGGCGCGTTGCGCCATGATCGGCAAGTTGAGCGGCGTGGTGGCCTATGTGGCCGCCGATCACGCCTTGATCGAGACGCCGGGCGGCGTCGGCTATGTGGTCTATTGCGCGCCCCGTGTTCTAGCGGGCCTACCCCGTCCCGGCGCGCCGGCCGCGCTCTATGTGGAGACGCAAGTCCGCGAAGATGCGATCACGCTGTTCGGTTTTCCAACCCTGGTGGAGAAGGAATGGCATCGACTGCTGATTTCCGTGCAAGGCGTCGGCGCAAAGGCGAGCTTGGCGATCCTGGACGCGTTGGGCGCGGAGGGCGTCAGCCGGGCCATCGCGCTGGGCGACGCGACCGCGATCAAGCGGGCGCAGGGGGTCGGGCCGAAACTCGCGCAGCGCGTCGCCATCGAGTTGAAGGACAAAGCGCCCGACGTGATGGCGCTGGGCGCGCTGGCCGCGCGGACGGCGCAGGCGAGCGCTCCGCCGCCGCAGACGGCCCCCGGGGGGGCGTCTCGAGAGCCAGGCGGCGCTCCGGCCGAGAGCGCTGAGCCCGTTGTGGATCTGGGCGACAATGGCTCGGATCGGGCGGCGGCGGAGGCGGACGCTCTCTCGGCGCTCGTCAATCTCGGCTATCCCGCCCATGAGGCGGCCGCGGTGGTGGCCGAGCTGTCTCAAGAGCACGCGGCCGGGGGAGACGGCGCGCAGGACGCGATCGACGCCGCCAGCCTCATCAAAGGCGCGCTGCGTCGGCTGGGCGCCCGCGGCTGACGCGCCCGTTTTTTCGGCCCCCGCCTCGCCTGCGTCACCGCCGCGCCTCTTTTTGCCGCGGCTGGAGCCCCATAGTGGCGGTAACGCCAGGGCGTCGTGAACGCGTCGTCCAGGCCGAGCGCGCCAGCGCGCGCTGAGGGGTGACGTTTCTGACAGCGGGAGATCTGTGGGGATGAAGGGGTCGGAGCGGGGACGACGCCCTGCGGCGAAGCGGGGACATTCCATCGAGGCCATGATCGGGGTTCTGCGATCGATGGCGGCGGCGCTGGCGATGGCGACGGTGATGCTGTTGAGCGCGCCGCATGCGGCGAAGGCCGACGATCCAACTCCGGGACAGCCGGCTGCGGGAGAGACGACCGAGGCCGGCCCGCCCAGCGCGGAGGGCGACGCGGTCGAGGCCGACGCTGAGGGTGAGGCCGCCGACGCAGAGGCCGATCAAGGTCCGGCCGCGCCGCAGGATGGCGCTGAAGACGCGGCTGAAGCCGCGCCGCCCCCGCCGCCCGATCCGGTTGAAGCGGATCCCGTGTCCAAGCAATTCGCCGAGCTTGGGTTGGAGGCCGCCGCCGCCGCGCTCGCCGCGCAGGCCGACCCGGCCCCGGAGACGCTTTTCGCTCTCGCCGGCGCGCGCTTTCTCCTCGGCGTCGAGTACGCGGCGCAGGAGCGCTATCGCTACGGTGTCGGCAGCGTCGATTTCATGCCCGGACTGCAACTGCCCCTTCCCGACAACGCCGAGCCCAAACCCTTCGATCCGGAAGTGCTGGAGCGCGTTTTCGCCGGCCTGACGCGGGACATGGCCGGCGTGATCGAAGCGTTGGACCGGATCCCGGCCGAAGCGCTGGCCAATGATGAGTTCGGCGTCGCCCTGGCGCTCGACGATCTTTGGATCGACGCCAATGACAATGGCGCGCGCAATGAGGCCGGCCCGGCCACGGAGACGGCCATGGATTTGGCGGGCGCGGCGCTGGGCGTCACCATGCGGGGCGCCCGGGGGACAGTGGTGCGCTTCGACGCGGCGGATGTGGCCTGGCTGCGGGCTTACGCGCATCTGCTCTCGGGCGTGGCGGAGCTGGCGCTGTCGCTGGATCTCACGGCCGCGGCGGAAGCGGCGGCGCCGGGCTGGCGGGCGGCGGAGCTCTATCGCGGGGCGGATCCTCTGGGTCTGCAGGAACAACTCTGGATCGACCAACTCGCGGTATTCGCCACCGTGCTGAGGGGCGCGCCGGATCCGACGCGCACCCAGGCGGCCCTCGCGCATTTCCAAGCCATGATCGCCAATAATCGCGTGTTTTGGGCGAGGCTGGATGCGGAGGAGGACAATGCGGGCGAATGGGTCCCCAATCCGCGCCAGCAATCGGCGCTGGGCGGCGTGCGCGTGGACGCGGAGACGCGGGACGCCTGGGTCGCGGTGCTGGGCGAGCTCGACATGGTGCTGCGCGGCGAGCGGCTGATCGCCCATTGGCGCTACCGTGAGGACGCCGAGGGCGCGCGGGTCGGCATAAATCTACGCCGCGCCTTGGAGAACCCGGGCACCGCGGAGCTGATGCTCTGGCTGCAGGGCGCCGCGGCTGCGCCGTTCATCGAGAAGGGCGAGGTGGCGAGCGGAGAGGCGCTGGCGGCGTTCGCGGCGCTGATGGGCGGGGAGAGCTTGGCCTACGCGATTTGGTTCAACTGACCGGAGCGGATGGCGCGGATCAGGCGCCGATGTTGAGGCCAGCGAGCGCGTCTCGAAAGGCGGGGGAGAGGGCGGTCGGGCGGCGGCTCTCCCGCTCCACATAGACATGGGTGAAACGCCCTTGGGCGCAGGCGGTGGCGTCTTCCCCGCGGAAGAGGCCGATCTCATAGGTCACGCTCGAGCCGCCGATGCGCGCTGTGCGGAGGCCGGCCGTCACACGCTCCGGGAAGGACAGCGGCGCGAAATACGCGCATTGGGTCTCCACCACCAGGCCGATCATCGGGCTGGTCTCGATCACGAGCAAGCCTTGCTCGATCAGCCATTGGTTCACCGCGGTATCGAAATACTCGTAGTAGACGACGTTGTTCATGTGCCCATAGGCGTCATTGTCCCGCCAGCGGGTGGTGAAGGTCAGAAAGGCGGCGTAGGCGTCGCGGCGGTCCGGCGAGGGACGCGGGGAGGGACGGGCCGCGGCGGGCGGCGTCTCAGAGGCGGTCATAGGGGCAGGGTCTCCGGCTGACGGCGTGGGGCGATTTCGGCGCGGATCCGCCGAGATGTAAGCGCGCATCTCGGGCGCCGTGGGCCGAGGACGCAACCCCCGCCTACCCAAAGGCCGCTAGCGAGCGGCGCGCACCCATTTTCGCCTGTGATCAAGTCGCTGAAACACTGGAAAACTGCGCGCATCTGGTCTAGGCGCGTGCGGCGGCGTGGAGGAAGCGGCGCCGCCCCCGCGATCTTGCGATTGCGGCAAAATAAAACGATCCGCCCAGGCGGTGCGCATCATGCGGCGCGATTAAGGGGAGCCCCCATGAGTATTTCGACGGCGCCAGGCCGGGCGACGACGCCCGACCCGAACCTCGATCGCCTCGGCGCCGCCGTGCAAGGTCGGGCCAATAGCGCGCTCAGCCGGGAAGGCCTGTTGGAGCGCCTGTTCACTTACCTGTTCCGCGGTCTGGTCTACCCACAGATCTGGGAAGACCCCGTCGTCGACATGAAGGCGCTGCGCCTCGGGCCCGGCAAGCGCATGATCACCATCGCCTCGGGCGGCTGCAATGTGATGTCCTACCTCACCGCGGACCCGGCCGAGGTGCTGGCGGTGGACCTCAACAAGACCCATGTGGCGCTCAACAAGTTGAAGATCGCGGCCGCGCGCAATCTACCGAATTATCAAGCCTTCTATCGCTTTTTTGGCGACGCGCGGCACCCGGAGAATGTGCGCGCCTACGACCTCTATGTGCGCGACTGGCTGGACCAGGAGACGCGGCACTATTGGGATGGGCGGGACGCGTTGCTCCGCCGGCGCATCACCTTCTTCCGCCGCGGGCTCTATCGGCGCGGCCTCTTGGGCAACTTCATCGGCTATGGCCATCTCGGCGCGACGCTGTTCGGGGTCCGGCTGGCCAAGGCGGTGGAATGCCGGACGCTGGAGGAGCAGAGGGCGTTCTTCGACGGTCAGTTGGCCCCGGTGTTTGAGAGCGGCCTGGTGCGCTGGCTCACGGGGCACAAAGCGTCGTTATTTGGGCTCGGCATCCCGCCGGCGCAGTATGACAGCCTGAAGCAAGAGGGCGGCGGCGACATGGCGCTGGTGCTGAAGCGCCGGCTTGAAAAGCTGCTCTGCGACTTTCCCATCGAGGAGAATTATTTCGCCTGGCAGGCTTTTGCGCGGAGCTACGGCCCAGGCGGGGCGGGCCCGGTTCCACCCTATTTGGAGGCCGCGCAATTTGAGGCGGTGCGTGAGCGCGCGCTGCGCGTCTCGGTGCGCAACCTCTCCGTGACGGAGCGCCTGCGGGAGGAGCCCGATGCGGCGTTGGACGGCTATGTGCTGCTGGACGCGCAGGATTGGATGACCGACGAGCAGCTCAACGCGCTCTGGGACGAGATCACGCGGACGGCCAAGCCCGGCGCGCGGGTGATCTTTCGCACGGCCGATTTGCCGAGTTTACTGCCGGGTCGGGTGGCGGCGGAGACGCTGGCGCAATGGCGCTACGAGGCGGAGGAATCGGCGGAGCATCTCAAGAACGACCGCTCCGCGATCTATGGCGGCTTCCACCTCTACGTGAAGCGCGGCGCGGAAAACGAGCGGGCCGATGCGGCGGCCGACATGACGGCTCCGGAGACGGATGCATGAGCGGAGGCGGGGACGCCGCCCATGCGCGGCTCATGGACGGCGTCTATCGCAGCCAGCGCCATATCTACGACGCGACGCGGAAATACTATCTGCTGGGGCGAGACCGCTTAATCCGGGAGCTGAAGCCCGCCCCTGGCCACGCGGTGTTGGAGGTGGGCTGCGGCACCGGGCGGAACATGATCCTAGCGGCGCGGCGCTATCCCCAGGCGCGGTTCTATGGCTTCGACATCTCCGAGATGATGCTGGAGACGGCGCAGCGTAAAATCGACAAAGCGGGCCTCTCCGATCGCATCACCCTCGCCCAGGGCGACGCCTCCGATTTCTCCATGGCGGGACTGTTCGGCGTTGAGAAAGCCGAGCGGGTGTTCTGCTCTTACACATTGTCCATGATCCCGCCCTGGCGCGCGGCGATTGAGCAGTCTCTCGCCGCGCTGACGCCGGGCGGCGAGTTGCATGTGGTGGATTTCGGTCAGCAAGAGCGCCTCCCGGCCGCCGCGCGGGCGCTGCTCGGCCGCTGGCTGGCGCTGTTCCATGTGACGGCGCGGCCCGATCTCCGGGACGCGCTGGAGCAGGCGGCGGACGCCGCCGGTCGAGAGCTCGCCTTCACGCCGCTCTACCGGGGCTACACCTGGCTCGGCGCGATCCGGTGACGGCGTCCAGCCGCAGTGATTGGGCGCTGATCCCCAATTGGCTCTCCGCAGGGCGGATCGCCGCCGCCGCCGCGTTGCCCCTGATGTTTTTGTTCTTTGACCGGCCCTTCGCCGAGACGGCGGCCCTAGGGCTGTTCGTGGGGGCCGCGGCGACTGATTTCCTCGATGGCTGGCTCGCCCGCGCCTTGGGCCAGACCTCGGCGCTCGGCGCGATCCTGGATAGCCTCGCGGATAAAGCGCTGCTCGGGGCCACCCTGCTGGCGCTGGGCGCGACCAGTCTCATGGGCGCGTGGTGGTTTTGGCTTTGCGCGGCGATCATCGTCGCGCGGGAGGTGGGCGTCACCTGGCTGCGCAGCCGGTATGGGCGCTCGGGCGCGCTCTCGGTGAGCCTGGCGGCCAAGTGGAAGACGGTGCTGCAAATGACGGCGGCCGCGTTGTTGTTGGCGGTGGGTCCGGTCGGGCGTTGGCTGGGGCCGGAGGTCGGGGCGTGGACCCTGACCGCCGGCGCCGTGGCGCTGATCGGCGCGGCCTGGCTCAGCGTGACCAGCGGTTACGGCTATCTGCAAGGGGCGTTGCGGGATCAGAGGGGCGGCGGCTGACGGGCGTCCCCGGCCGGCCGCATGGATCAGGCGCGCACCATCCGCCGCAGCGTGCGCCGCCTCGCGTTCAAGCGCCGGCGCGCCTCAAGCTTTCGCCGCGCTTCCGCCTCTTCCGCCGTCTTGGGACCGCGGATGATGGCGTAATCCACCGCCTCCGCGAGCGCGTGGGATTTCGCTTCAGCCGCAGATCGCCAGCCGAACACCGCCATCTGCAGGCCATGGGCCGCCGCGGCCTCCACCAGGGGCGGGCTAAGAAAGCGCTTGAGCAGGCACACGCCATCGGCGTCATCGGGGGCCAACCGCGGCGGGGCGCCTTTGCGGAGTAAGCGCACGTTGATGTTGTGGCTGTTGTATTTTCCCCGGCGCGGTCGGAAGCGCCCGGCGGCGGCGAGGAAGGGGAAGTGGTTGGCGGCGTACAGGTCCGACGGCGCCATGCGGAGCAGCCGGCGCGCCTGAATGGGCGCGATCACGAACAGAATGGTCGCCTCTGGTAACGCCCGGCGGAGCGTCGTCATCTCCTCGGTGTGCCAGCACAGGAACACCGGCTGCGTCTCATGCAGTCCGGCGGCCTGCAGCCCTCCAGAAGCGACGAACTCGGCCGCATGTTCAGCCGCGCCCAGGGTTTTGATGTCGAGGATCAAAATGCGCGGCGGCGCGGGAGCGCGAGCCAACAACTGGCAGCTTTCGTCCAGCCGCTTATTCGGTGTTCGGCGGGTCGCTTTCGGCCGGGGCATAAACGGCGCGTGAAACACATAGGTCTCGCCATCTTCGCCGCTTCTGAGGTCGAATTCCGCCCCGTCGAAGCCTTTTAGACAGAGCGGATCGAAGGCTGCGGTCGGGCGATGATCCTCAAAGACGCGATGCGCGATCAGCCGCATGGCCCGTCTCTCCCCAAAAGTTCCGCGTCTGCGCGCCGATTTCGAGCGGACCATAGCGTGTTAGCCGTGGCCTCGCAGGTCTCTCAGTGTGAGTATAGTGGAAATATGCGACGTTTTCATGCCGTCACGGTCCGCGCGGTCGCCTCGACAGATGAAGTGGTTTCCGTGCTGTTGGGCGATAGGCGCGCCCGGACTATTTTGTTAACCCTTTCTAGGCGCACTGAGGGCGTTGGGTTTCGGACAGGAGAGCGGGCGAGTGTCGGTTACAATAGCGGTCGACATGATGGGGGGCGACGGATCCGCCGAACCCGCAATCCTTCTGGCCGGCGTCGCTGAGGCCGCTTATGCGCACTCCCGAGCGAAGTTCTTGTTGTTTGGCGACGCCGAAAAATTGCGCCGCGCCATCGATGAGGGTCCGCCCGATCTCGACCCCGCGGTGATAGAGGTGCGCCACGCCCCAGAGGTCGTGAAGCAGGACGATAAACCAGGCGAGGTCGTGCGGAAAGCGGACGGCACCAGCATGGCCGGCGCGCTGGCGACCGTGGCGTCGGGGGAAGCGTCGGCCGTGGTGTCCTGCGGCAACACCGGCGCGCTCATGGCGCTCTCGCTGCTGAAGCTTCGGCGGATGCGCGGCGTGATCCGACCGGCGATCGCCGTGCAATGGCCGAGCGTGGCGCCGGGCAAAGAGGTGGTGGTGCTCGATGTGGGCGCGGATGTGCGCATGGAGCCTCGGAACCTCCGCCAATTTGCGGCCATGGGCGCGAGTTTCGCCCAAGTGGGTTTGGGCGTCTCATGGCCCCGGGTCGGGCTCCTGAACATCGGAGCGGAAGCCCATAAGGGCAAACCGCAGCTGCATGAGGCGTCGAGCTTGATCGCGGAGGCGGCGACGGATCAGGATTTCGAGTATTTGGGCTTCGTCGAGGCCAACGACATCCCGATGGATGTGGTGGATGTGGTGGTGACCGACGGCTTCACCGGCAATGTGGCGCTGAAGGCGGCTGAGGGCACCGCGCGATTGATCAAAGCTTGGATGAAAGAGGCCTTCAAGGGCTCTCCTCTGGCGCAGGCTGGCGGCCTGTTGGCCGCGCGGGCGCTGAAGCAAATGAGCGAAAACCTAGACCCCAGCCGTGTCAATGGCGGCGTGTTCCTCGGCCTTAACGGGGCCGTCGTGAAGAGCCACGGCTCGGTCGATGCGGCGGGCTTCGCCGCGGCCGTCAGCCTCGCCGCCCGGGTCGCGGAGGAACGTCTGATCGATCGCGTCGCCGAGACGCTGAAAATGGCGGCCGCCGCCCAGGGGTGACCGTCTCCTCAGCCCGCGGCGCGCGCGCGCCGCGGGGCTCCGTCAACGGCAGCGCACCAGTCGGAATTGCTGATCGCCGGGTTGGACCCGCAACCGGACCCCGTCGCGGATCCGCACGCGCCCATCGGGGCGGGACACGGTGAGGCTGAGCGCGCCATCGGCGTTCCGCGAGCCCGCGAAGATGCGCTCAGCGCCGGCGGCGGCTTGACCGCCGCGACAGTTCACGCCGCTGGCGATCACCGCGTTCCCTTGCACGCCCTCCAACTGGAGGTCGCAAATCGCGCCGTCGCGATCGACAATGGAATCGGACGTGAAACGCCATGTCTGCCGCAGGCCGCAGGCGCGATTGTTTTGCGCCCAAGCGCCCAGCATCGTCGCCTCGTAGCGCGCAAAGAGCGGATCGCCTCCGCCGCGGCGGCCTGGAACGGGCGGCGGCGGCGGGGCCGCGCCCCGACGGCCCGCCACCGCGGCGCAGCGGTTCTCCAGGCGTCCGATCGCTCGGCTGGAGTTGGTCAGCCGGAAGCTGAGCGGGGTGGCCCGCGGCTCCACGGCGACCGTGAGCTCCGATCCGCTTTTCAAGCGCTGGGCGAAGCGGCCCGGGCGGGGCAGATCCGCCTGGTAGAGGGTGTCGCCGAGGGCTGGACCTTCGGCCAAGCCAAAGGTGACGCTTCGATCGAACCCGCCCACCACAACGCGGCCGCGCCGACGGTCCCGCCGGTTCTCACCGAGCCCATCCAACCCAAATCGCAAGCCCGACCCGCGGACGCAGTAGACGGTGGCGCAGATCTCACGGCCGCGCCCTGACCGCCCGCCGTCAAAGATCCCGCAGCTTTGGGCCATGCCGCCGCGTCGGAATTCGGTGAAGCGCCACGGCGACGTCGCGGGCGCCGCCAGCTCATCGCAGCGTCGCTCCAGCGCGCCCAGCGCTCGGCTCGAGCCCGCGAGGCTGAAGACCAGCGCGCGCTCGCGGGGCTCGACGGCGACGACCAACTCGCGGCCCGACCGCGCGCGATCGGCCAATTCATCGACCCGGGCGACGTTGGAGGCGTAGATCGCGCCATTCCGCCCCGGCGCGGCTTCGAGATTAAACGTCGCGCGTCGCGAGAACCGTCCGATGGTGATCCCGCCCGCGCGGGCCGCGCGATTGCGCTCGGCCAAGCCGTCCAGGCCGAAGCGGAGCTCGCCGTCGGCGGCGCAGTAGAACGTGGCGCAGATGTCCCGCCGGCCGAAGCGGCCGCAGCTGTCCGCGCGGGCCCCATTGGCGAAGTTTGTAAAGCGCCATGGGCCGCCCGCGGCGAAGTCAGGTTCCGGCGGGAGCGGCGCGGGGCGTCCGCCGCGGAAGCCGCCGCCTCGTCCGAAATCGGCGGCGAGCCGACCGCATTGAAGCTCAACGCGGGAGATCGCGCGGGAGGAGCCGTTTAGCGTGAAGCTGATCTCGCCTCGGGCGCGTTTGATGTCGTCATTGATGACGGCGCCGAAAATGTTGGCGGCTTTCAGGCGCGCGATCAGCGCGGCCATATTGACCCCATCGGCGACGATATTGACCCGCCCATTGCGCAGGCTTGGATCCGCAAGCCAGGCCACCCGGTCGCGGAAATTGGGCGCGGTGATGATGCCGTCCCGGCGCACCGGCGCATTGGGCGAGACGTTCTCAAGCGCGAAGCGCAACTGCCCGTCCACGCCGCATTTCACGGTCGCGCAGGCGGTGTAAGCGCCGGCCCCGCCGCAGCTTTGCGCGCGCGCGCCGTCCCGCGATTGGGCGTAACGCCATGGCTCGCTCGCCTCGGCGCGCCCCGCGTCCAAACCGCTCACCAGCACAGAGGCGGCGAGTATCGCCGCGCCTTTGGCCCCAAACTTGGCCGCAAACTTGGTCCCGAAACTGGCCCCAAGGCCCGCGCTTGAGCGCGCGCGTCGCGCCCGCGGCTTCTTCGAAGCGTGTCCCATATCGCATCCCGCCCCATGAGCCCCTGAGGCCCGCGCCGTCGAAAAGCCGGCATAACCCGGCCGAAAGGCGGCGGGGCTGCGCATCAGGGCGCCGCGGCGGCGAAATGTCGCGGCGCGTCCAGGCGCGGGTTTGTGCGCACAGACGGGGGTGGCGCGCCGTCGAGCGGCGGTTCGCGCGCCGTTGAGAAGAGGAGGTGGAATGCCGTCAGGAACGGGCTCAGGTGACGCCTCGAAGCAGCGGGCCGCCGAGATGGAAGCCGGGAAGCGCGCGGCCGCCGCGCGTGCGCTTGATCTTCTAGAGCCAGGCATGAAGATCGGGCTCGGCACGGGCTCGACAGCGGAGATCTTCATTGAGCTGCTGGGCGAAAGGCTGCGTCGAGACCGTCTGGACATCACGGGCGTCCCGACGTCAAAGGCCACCGGTCGCGCCGCGCAGCGCGCCGGAGTGCCGCTGACCACGCTCGGCGCCGCCAGCTGGCTGGATCTGACCGTGGACGGGGCGGATGAAGTCGACCCGAACCTCACCCTCATCAAGGGCGGGGGCGGCGCGCTGTTGATTGAGAAGATCGTCGCCAGCGCGTCCGACCGCATGGTCGTCATCGCCGATGACAGCAAACGCGTGTCCCAGCTCGGCGCGTTTCCGCTGCCTGTCGAAGTCACGCCGTTCGGCTGGCAAACCACCGCCGCCGTGATCGAGGCGACGCTCGACGAGCATGATGTGGACGGCCGCAAAGCGGTGTTGCGCCTGAAGGGCGACGCGCCGTTCCTCACCGATGAGGGCAATATGATCGTCGATTTGAAACTGAAGCGGATCGGCGATCCGGAGCGCTTGGCGGCTAACTTGAATTTGATCCCAGGCGTGGTCGACACCGGGCTATTCGTCGGCATCGCCGATTTGGCGTTGTTCGGCCGAGCCGATGGCGGGGTGGAGCGCCTCGGCGACGCCGCCCCAAGACGGCAGTGACGTCGCCCCGCGCCGACATGTTGAAAGGAGGCCGTCCATGGCCGATCAGTTTGACTATGATCTCTTTGTGATCGGCGGAGGATCGGGCGGCGTGCGCGCGGCGCGCATTGCGGCGCAGCACGGGGCGAAAGTCGGCCTGGCGGAGGAGAGCCGCTATGGCGGCACCTGCGTGATCCGCGGCTGCGTGCCGAAAAAACTGATGGTCTACGCCAGCAGCTTTTCCGAGCATTTCGAGGACGCGGGAGGCTTCGGATGGAGCGTCGGCCCCTCCAGCTTCGACTGGTCGACGTTCCTGGCCGCCAAAGACGCCGAGATTGATCGGCTCGAAGGCGTCTATCGGCGCAATTTGCAGGGCGCGGGCGTCGAGACCCACGACACCCGCGCGACCATCGCCGGCCCCCATGAGGTGCGCTTGGCCGACAGCGACCGGACGCTCTCCGCCAAGCACATCCTGGTGGCGGTGGGCGGCCGGCCGTCCCTGCCCGATTTCCCAGGCGCCGATATGGTGATCACGTCGGATGAGATCTTCCACCTCGCCGAACTGCCGAAGCGCATCCTGATTGCGGGCGGCGGTTATATCGCCTGCGAGTTTGCGGGGATCATGAACGGGCTCGG
>JBCCTM010000037.1:0-15699 GCA_039198535.1 Pseudomonadota bacterium | reverse complement strand
CGGCCCGGTGTCGAACGCCAACAGCGCGCCCGGCGCGGCGGGGTCCGCCATCGCCTCCCCCGGCTCAGCCTCGAGCGCCTCTGCGGCGATCCAAGTCAGGTTGCCGACGCCGCCGAGATTGAGCATCGCGATGGGCCCGGATGAAGCGCGCTCTCGCAGCGCGGCGCGGGCGCGGCGGGCCAGCGCCAGATGCGCAAACGGGGCCAGGGGCGCGCCTTGGCCGCCGGCCGCGACATCCGCCAATCGAAAGCCATGGGCCACGGGAGCCCCCAGGCGCCGCGCCAAGGCGGCGGCGTCGCCGATCTGGAGGGTGAGCCCCGCGGCCGGGCGATGCAGCACGGTCTGCCCATGGAAGCCCACAACCGCCGCCTCCGGCGCGCCGGCGGCGGCGCGCATCTGCTCCGCCAACTCCGCATGGGCGGCCGTCACGATGTCCGCCGCCGCGGCGAAACGAGGATCCTGGGCCGAGGTCGGCGCCGGGTCCGCCGCGGCGGCCTCCAACGCCCGGCGCAACTCGGCGCGCTCTTCGGGCGTATAGGGGCGAAACCCCGAGGGCCCGAGCGCGTCGATCTCGACGCCATCGCCCCGCAGAAACGCGGCGTCGACGCCATCGAGCGAGGTGCCCGACATCATGCCGAGCGCCCATCTCATCGGCTTTTCTAAACCATCGGCCGCGCCGTCCCGCGCCGTTTCGCTTTTCGCCACCGCCATTTCGGCGCCCCCGATAAACCTTGCTCCGGCGGCCGCGCCGACCGCCGGGGCCAAATCCAAAGCAGAGGCGCGAGGCGAGCCGTCAACGGCGCCGCGCGCAACCTCGCGTCAGCTCTCGCCCGTCGCCTTCCGCCAGTCGTCCACAATGAAGCGAGACGCCCGCCAGTAGAAGGCCGAAGCCAGGAGCAGACCAAAGCCGGACCAGAACAGCGCCCAGCGCAGCGCTTCCGACTGGGTGGCCTTCGCCACCTCCTCAGACACCGCGTCGATATCAACGCCGTACACGGAGGTGATATAGAAATCGGAGACGACGCCCACGAAGGTCGGACCAAAGCCAAGCGCAATGATGTTCAGCACAAAAAAGAACACCGCCGTCGACAACGCTCGGATGGCGACCGGGGAGAGGATCTGCACCATGGCGAAGCTCGGGGCCAAGTAGACGCCCATCAAGATTTGAAAGAGCGCCACATACATGAGCGACATCCAGACATCGGCGGCGAACAGCTGCAGCGCCATCAGCGGCGCCGCCAACAACATCGCCACTGACGGGAACAGCATGTAGTAGCGCTTATCTTTTTGCGCGGCGCGCTCGGTGAGGTAGCCGCCGAAAAACGTGCCCAGACCATAGGCGAGACCAGAGATCAGCCCGAGCATCAGCACCAGGGTTTCAAAGGGCAGATCCGGGTGCGAGCGCCGGTAGAAATCCACCACCCAGAAGGTCGCGGCATAGCCCGTGAAAGACGCGGCGGTGATCCCTGCGCAGGCGTAGAAATAGGTGGGGATCGAGAACACATGGCGCGCGGCGGCGTAGAGCGTGTAGCCCTCATCCGACGGCTTCGGGGCGACGGCGGGTCCATCCATCGCCCCGCGCTCCGGCTCGCGGACCGTGAAATAGATCAGCGCGCCGAGGAGGACGCCGGGCAATCCGACCACGATAAATGCGGTGCGCCAGCCGAAATACGCAATGGTCAAGCCTCCGGCGAGATACGCGAGCATGATGCCGATGGGGATGCCGAGGGAGTAAATCCCAAGGGCGGTCGCCCGCTGCTCTTTGGGGAAGTAATCGGAGATGATCGAGTGAGAGGGCGGGCTGCAGCCGGCCTCCCCAATGCCGACGCCGATCCGCGCCAGCAGCATCTGCCAAAAGTTATTTGCGAAACCCGAGATCGCCGTGAAGCCGGACCACACGACGACGGCCAATGACACGATGCGCACGCGGCTCGACCGGTCCGCCCAGCGAGCGATGGGAATACCAGCGATGGTGTAGAGCAAGGCGAAGGCGAAGCCCTTCAGCAAGCCCAATTGCGCGTCGGAGAGGTCAAGATCCTCCTTAATGCCCGGAGAGGCGATCCCGACGATCTGGCGATCGATGAAGTTGAAGACGTATGCGATGGTGAGCAGGGTCACCACATAGTAGGAATAGAGGCCCACTTTTTGGGTCTGAGCGCCACCCGCCGCCCCAGCGTCCGTGGCCGTGCTGTCCGTCATATGACCCTCCCTTGAGGTCCTCCGCGTCGCCCTCTTCAGGTGAGGGGCGATCTATTATCAGCGCGCGGCTTGAGCTGGTCGCGCGATGCTGCGGCGTTCTGGCGCACCGCGAGCCCGCGCACTCTGAGCCGCCGGGCTCTCGCTGGCAACGGACTTCTTTTCACGGCGCGAAAACGTTAGATCCCAGAGGCCGAGGGGGCGCAGGAGGGCTCAGGGGGCGCAGGCGCGCCTCCCCGCCGCTTGCCCCCCATCCAACGCGCCACCCGCAGCAGCCAGGGCCGCCATCGATGACTGACTTCACGCCCCGCTCCGAGTTCCTGCAGGTGCTGCTCGAGCGCGGCTTCATCCAAGACGCGACCGATCTCGAGGGCCTCGACGCGGCGCTGATGGCGCCGGGCCGCCCGGCCTATATCGGCTTTGACTGCACCGCGCCCAGCCTGCATGTGGGCAGCCTTTTGCCGATCATGATGCTGCGCTGGCTCCAGAAGACCGGGCATAAGCCCTTAGTGCTCATGGGCGGCGGCACCACCAAGATCGGCGATCCGTCCGGCAAAGATGAGAGCCGGCAATTGCTGGACGCCGACGGCATCGCGGCGAACATGGCCGGCATCCGCCAGGTTTTCGAGAAATACCTCACCTTCGGCGATGGTCCGTCCGACGCGTTGATGCTCGACAACGCCGCCTGGCTCGATGGGCTCAACTACATCGAATTCCTGAGGGATTATGGGCGGCATTTCACCATCAACCGCATGCTGACCTTCGACAGCGTCAAGCTGCGGCTTGACCGGCGGCAACCGCTCACCTTTCTCGAATTCAATTACATGCTGCTGCAATCCTATGACTTCCTTGAATTACACCGGCGGCATGGATGCGTGCTGCAGATGGGCGGCTCGGATCAGTGGGGCAACATCGTCAACGGCGTGGATCTGACGCGGCGCGTGGCCCAGGCGGAGGTGTTTGGGCTGACCACGCCGCTGATGACCACCGCCGACGGCCGCAAGATGGGAAAGACCGCCGATGGCGCGGTCTGGCTCAATGAAGACCGCCTCTCGGCCTATGCGTTTTGGCAATTCTGGCGGAACGCGGCGGACGCCGATGTGGGGCGCTTCCTGCGTCTCTATACAGAGCTGCCTCTGAGCGAGATCGCGCGGCTGGAAGCGTTACAAGGCGCGGAGATCAACGCGGCAAAGATCGCGCTGGCGGACGCGGCGACGACACTGGCCCATGGCGCGGCGGCCGCGGCCGCGGCGGCTGAGACGGCGCGGGAGACCTTTGAGGGGGGCGGCGCCGGCGCTGAGCTGCCCTCGGTGATCCTGACCGCGGCGGAGCTGGGCGCAGACGGCGTGAGCGCGGCGCAGCTGCTGATCCGGACGGGGCTGGTCAAATCGGGCAAAGAGGCCAAGCGCCTGATCGCCGAGGGCGGCGCGCGGCTGGACGATGCGCCGCTGGGCGATCCGGGCCTCATGGTGACCTTGGATCGCCTCCGCGAAGGCGCTGTGAAACTCTCAGCCGGCAAGAAGCGCCATGCGCTGGCGCGATTGGACGAACAGGGAGAGGCGTGATGGGCGCTGAGCAATACCGGCCCACGCCGACTTCCCCAGTGCAGACGCGCCCCGTACATGTGATCGGCGGCGGCATGGCGGGCGTCGAAGCCGCCTGGGCGCTGGCCGGAGCCGGCGTCCCCGCGGTGCTCCATGAGATGCGGCCCATGCGCGGCACAGCCGCCCATCAAACAGATGGGTTGGCGGAGCTGGTGTGCTCGAACTCGTTCCGCTCCGACGACGCGGAGAGCAACGCCGTCGGCGTGCTCCATGAAGAGATGCGCCGCGCCGGCTCCCTGCAGATGGCGGTGGCCGCAGAGGCGCGCACCCCGGCGGGCGGGGCGCTGGCGGTGGATCGGGAGCTGTTCTCCCGTCTGGTGACCGCGCGGATCGAGGCGCACCCCCTCATTGAGATCCGGCGCGAGGAGGTCGACGCCTGGCCGCCCGCCGAGTGGGATAGCGTGATCATCGCCACCGGACCGCTCACCTCGCCCGCCCTGGCCTCCGCCATCGCCGCGCGGACCGGGGAGGACAGCCTCGCCTTCTTCGACGCCATCGCCCCCATCATCTACGCCGAGAGCGTGGATATGGAGATCGCCTGGGCGCAGTCTCGCTACGACAAGGGCGAGACGCCGGAGGAGCGGGCGGCGTATCTGAACTGCCCGCTGGATCGCGCTCAATATGAGCGCTTCATCGACGGCTTACTGGACGGCGAGAAAACCGAATTCAAAGACTGGGAACGGGACACGCCCTATTTCGAAGGCTGCCTGCCCATTGAGGTGATGGCGGAGCGCGGGCGGGAGACCCTGCGCTATGGCCCGCTGAAGCCGGTTGGGCTGACCAACCCCCATCGCCCCGAAGAGAAACCCTACGCCGTCGTGCAGCTCCGCCAAGACAACAAATCCGGCACGCTGTTCAATATCGTCGGCTTTCAGACCAAGCTGAAATACGGCGCGCAGAAAGAGGTGTTTCGGCGGATCCCGGGGCTTGAGGGGTCGGAATTCGCCCGGTTGGGCGGCATCCACCGCAACACGTTTTTGAACAGCCCTCGATTGCTGGACGGTCGGCTCCGCCTGCGCGCCGAGCCCCGGCTGCGTTTCGCCGGACAAATCACCGGCGTGGAGGGGTATGTGGAGAGCGCGGCCATGGGCATTCTCGCCGGCCGGTTCGCCGCCGCCGAACGCCTCGGGCGCGCGGCCCCGCCCCCACCGCTCGAGACCGCCTTCGGGGCGCTGCTCCACCATGTGACGGCGGGCGCGGAGGCCGCGACCTTCCAGCCCATGAATGTGAATTTCGGCCTGTTCCCAGCGCTCGCCGATCCCCCCAGGGGCGGCCGCCGCGGCAAACGGGATCGCGCCCGCGCCTACGCCGCCCGCGCCCTGGCCGCTTGCGACGCATGGCTGAGCGGCGAGGCGGCCACAACGCCCGACGCGGCGCTGACAGCCCCTGAGCCCGACCGCGCCGTCGAGGAGAAAGCCGCAGGCTGAGATACGCCGCTTGGGGCCATTGAGGCCCCCACGCGCCGTTCGCGAGTGGTTTAGCCCGCGGCGCGACATCCCGAGGGACGCGCTGGCCAAGGGACGCGCTGGCGGAGAGCATGGCGCGCCCGGCGCGCCGAACGGAGGCGGCTTGCCACCGCATAGCCCTTTCTCAGCAGCGCTCTCGTCCGCAGTCGCTTCGGTGACGTCAAAACACGTGGTGTTGGAGCGGCTGACCGAACAGAGCCCGCAAGCCCTTTAAAACATGGCCGGCGGTGACGGCGCGGCTGAGGCCCAGCTTTGTCCTGGCGGACGGCCCCCTCCCCCCAACGACGCGGCCGTCATCCGTAGCATCGACGCCTTGTTGACCGGGCACACTGAAATTTGCTCTGTGCCGCGCCACGCCAGCCAAGAGTTTTCGCTTCTCTCGGCGATCCGACGCGCGAGGCCGTCCGCATGAGGACCCTGAACCCCCGCCTGGCCCGAGGGCCAGCGCCCTTAAACGACCTCAAGGGACACGATCCTTCGCCAGGCCAACCGCACCGCGTTTAACACCGAGGCGATTTTGATGAGCCTCCTTGGGATAAACAGAGGCGCTGCGTTTTGGGGCGAGCCGCGTGAGACAGATGGGAGCGGCGCGGCCGTGTCAGAGACAGGGCCGCGTCTTGGCTGCGAGGGGGCTAGGTGGTCCGTGCCGCTCCTTGGTTAAGCTCCGCCGCTTGGCTGAAAACGCGGTTGGGCTTGATCAAGCAAGCGGAGCGACGAGGCGAGGAAAGGCCGGGTGGAGCGCGCTCACAAATGACCGCCACGCGTCCAAGCTGGGAGCCAAGAAGTCGAGCAGAACAAGACCGATCAGCGCCACGGTGGCGGGCGTCATCACAAAGATGATCAAAAAACTCAGCGCGATCGAGATCAGACGCAGCATTTCGACATACACCTGTGTCATCTGCGGACCTGGAGCCCCGCTTCAAGCACGATTGCGCCGGCGATGGACAAGTGTCACCCGCGCGCGGGGTATGTTCGTAAGTCTCAGGCCCTCTGCGCTGAAGCACCGCCGCCACCCATCACCGCCCGCCACTCGCTCGATCCGATCGCCACGTCTCCTTCGCGGCTTCCGCGCCCTCGCAGCGAGGCTCCACGTGTAACGCTCGACGGTGGTGTTCTTGGGAAGCGCTGCGGAGGGACTTAAAGTTTGGCGGCCCAGCCCGACCCACACGCTGCGGCCCCGGCTGGCTCGGGATCACTGGTCATCTCTGGGCTCCGAAAGCGACCTTGGCTCCCCTAAGAGATGACGTTTCAGAACCAACTCAGGGACGACCTCGGGCGCTGATCGCCTCCGTTGAGTGATGTGATCGCCCTCGTTCCACATCAGCGCCAGCCGCCGGTCAGCCCGCCGCGCTTTCCGCATTCGCGAACGGCGTGAGGGGCTTCGATGGCCCCTCGCGGCGTACCCCCCTTCGGCAGCGTCCCCAGGGTCGTCAGCTCAGTAGACGTCGCGCAGGTAGCGTTTGTCTCGCTTGAGGGTGTTCACATACTCGACCGCACCCTCTTCGGAGAGGCCCCCCTCGCTCTGCACGATTTGGTGAAGCGCGGCGTCCACGTCTTTCGCCATGCGGGTCGCATCGCCGCAGACGTAGAAATAGCCGCCTTCCTCAAGCCACGCGTAGAGCGCTTTGCCGTTCTCCCGCATGCGGTGCTGCACGTAGATTTTTTGTTTCTGATCCCGCGAAAACGCCAAGTCGAGCCGGCTCAAGACGCCGCTGTTGGACAGCTCGGAGATCTCATCTTCATAGATGAAGTCGCTTGCGCGGCGCTGATCGCCGAAGAACAGCCAGTTGCGGCCCGACGCCCCACGGGCCAGCCGCTCCTCCAAGAAGGCGCGGAACGGCGCGATGCCCGTGCCGGGCCCCACCATAATCATGGGCGCGCCATCATCGGCCGGCGGCCGGAAGCTCTTATTGGGCGAGACGAACACCGGCGTCTCGCCGCCCTCCTCAGTAAAGTCGGCGAGATAGGTGGAGGCGACGCCGCAATGCTCGCGGCCCTCCGCTTTCCAACGCACCGCCGCCACGGTGAGATGCACCTCGCCCGGATGCGCCTTGGGGCTCGACGAGATCGAATAGGCTCGGTGTTGCAGAGGCTTAAGCCAGCTCAGAAACTCCGCCGGATCAACGGCGAGCTTGGCGTTCAGATTCAACAAGTCGAGGGTGTCTCGGCCCCAAAGGAACGCGGTCATGGCCTCTTTGTCGCCATTGCCCGCGACGTGGGACAACTCGTCATGGTCCGCGCGCTCGGCGATGGCGGCGATCAATTCTCGAGACGGCGTCATGATCTCAAAGCGCTTGGCCAAGAGCTCGCCGAGGGGCGCGTCCTGCCCGGCCACCCCGTCCTCCGCCTTGGCCCCGAGCCGCGTCAAGATCGCCGAAACCAGATCCGGCCGATTGACCGGCACCACGCCCAGCGCGTCGCCGGCCTCATAGGTGATGCCGCTGTCGCCGAGGCCCAGGCTGAAATGGCGGATCTCTTTTTGCGACTTCGAGCCAGACAGCAGCCGGTTCTCGAGGACCGGCGCGGGATAAGGGTTTTTCCGCGTCCAACCGGATTTGGCCGGCGCCGCGGCGGCGGGGGCGGCCTGGGGCGCGATGATCGCCTCGCCATCCTGCGCCAGCGGCAGCGTCTCCGCCACCCAAGCGCTGGCCATCTCCTCATATTCCACGTCGCAATCGACGCGCGCGTTCAGCCGCTTGGCGCCCAGTTGCTCGAACCGCATGTCGATCAATTTGCCCGCTTGGCAGAACAAATCATAGCTGGTGTCGCCCAGCGCCAGGACGCCGTAGCTTAGCTGCTCAAGGCGCGGCGCCGTCTCCGCTGAGAGATTGTCCCAGAAAATCTGTGCGTTATCGGGCATCTCGCCCTCGCCGTAGGTCGAGACCACAACGATGGCCCGCTCCATGGAGGCGAGCGCACCCATATCGACGGCGTCGAGCTCCTGTATGCGAGGCGCGAATCCACTGGCCCGCGCGTGCTCCGCGGCCTCGGTGGCCACGATCTCCGCATTGCCGGTTTGCGTGCCGTAGAGGATATCGAGCGTCGGCGCCGTTTGTGGCGAGGCCGCCGCGGCCACCGCGCCGCCGGCCGCCTGGGGCATCGCCGCGCGCGAATGCAAACCGGCGAGGAAACCCGCCAACCACGCTTTCTGATCGCCAGAGAACGGCGCGTCTTCAGGGATATAGGGGATCTTCATCAGGTCTACTCCGCCGCCGTCTGCGCCGCGATATCGGTCAGCGCATTTTGAGCGAACATCTCGTCAAAACTCGGGATCCGGCCCAGCATGTCGCGGTTCTTCGCGCTTTGATGGAGGATCCAGCCATAGGTGCCCGGGCTGTCCATGGAGAGGATATTGCGCAGCGACAGGGCGCGCTTGAAATCCTCAACGCGCTTATTGGCCACCAGCGCCGACAGCTCCGCATCGTCATAGCCCTCGATCGCCTTGCGGGCATGCTTGGCGAGCTGGCTCATCAGCGCGAAATCCTCCGTCAGGATCAGATTGCGCGCCGCTTTCCGCAGCGCCGGATCGCCATCCGCCAGCGACCCGCCACCCGGCAGACGCTTGCGCGCCAAACGTTGCGCCGCGTCGAGCACCGTCCAGCTGTTCAAAAGTTCGAACATCTCTTCGGTGTCGGTCACGCCGTAATCGGGCGTCGCGCCATGGGCCACGGGACGCCCGGCTTTCCAGGCGGATTTGAACTTGGCGATCTGATGCGCGGACAGCGCCGTCGCCAACTCCTCGGCGAGATCCTTACGGCTCCGCGCGGCGAGGATCGCCTCGGCGTCCTGGTATTGCAGCAGCGCCCGCGGCATCACCCAAGCGAATTTGCCACGCTCCTCATCCCAGTACTCAAGAAGCCGCTCCGCCTTGGGCGACCCCGTCGCCTCGCGATGCCATTCCAGCAATTGACGCACGGCGTCCGCGTGGATCGGCGATTGCGGGTTGTCGCTGTCGAGCCTGTCGACCAGCACCGAGTCGTGACTGGCCGCCTCCGCGAGGGAGCCGTCGGGGTCGTACTGATAGGCGAAGCCGCCGGACATGCCATTGCCGAAGCCCTTGGCGTATCCGCCGAGATTAAGCACCGCCCCGTTGGTCATATACTCTGCGCAGAAATCGCCGACGCCTTCCACGACAGCCGTCGCGCCCGAATTCCGCACCGCAAAGCGATCGCCCGCCTCGCCGGCCACGAAAGTCCGCCCGCCCGTCGCGCCGAACAGGGCGAAATTGCCAATCAGCACATTTTCACCCCGGCCCGCGCCGCCGCCTTTCGGCGCCTTGACGATGATCTCCCCGCCGCAGGCGCCTTTGCCCACGCCGTCGTTACAAGTGCCGGTGTGCTCAAGGACGATCCCGTCATTGCAGAACGCGCCGTAGCTTTGACCCGCCGAGCCCTGGGTGATCACCCGCAGCGCGCGGGGCTGCAAATACCGACGACCGCGGCTGTCCTCGAACACCGCCGGCAGCTCTGAGACGTCGTCCAGTTCGTGATTGAGGATGCGCTCCATATCGATGGAAAGCTGCCCGCCCACGCTCTTGTTGCGGTTGTTGAGCGTCACGTTGCGTCCGATGGTGGCGCTGTCCCGCTTCTGATCGATCAGCGCGCTGCGCGCCATCTCGACAAGATTGTCATCCACTTCGAAGTCCCGTTCGAGATAAGTGGGGTTCTCGACTTTGATCTCGGGCACATTCGTCAGCATCTCTCGCAGGTTGAGCTGCCCCACCGACGCCGGATGGTCGAGCAGATGCAGAAGATCGGCGCGGCCGCGGGCCTCGTCGAGCGAGCTCAAGGCAAGATGCGCCAAGATTTCCCGCACTTCATGGGCGATGTTCAGGAGATACTGCGCCAGCGCACGGGGATCGCCGTCGAACACTTCGGCGTTGGTCGTCAGACCCGCCGGACACTTCACGTTGCAGTTCTTCGCCATCACGCATTTCAGCATCATGAGCGCTGTGGTGCCGAATTCGAAGCTGTCCCCGCCCATCAGCGAGGCCTTCACCACGTCGGACCCCGTCTGCATCGCGCCGGAGCAGCGGAGGATCACCTTTTGGCGAAGACCGTTGGCGCAGAGCGCTTGATGCACCTCTGCGATGCCAAGCTCCGCGGCGCGGCCGGTGTATTTTAGCGACGTGACCGCCGCCGCGCCGGTGCCGCCGGTGTTGCCGGCGATGTTGATCACATCGGCGCCGGCCTTCGCCACGCCCACGGCGATGGTGCCGATGCCTTCGGAGCTGACCAGCTTCACGATCACCCGAACCCGCGCCGCCTTCGCATCATGGATGAGCTGGCCCAGATCCTCGATCGAATAGGTGTCATGGTGCGGCGGCGGGGAGATCAGCTCCACGCCGGGCGTGCCGCCGCGGGCCGCGGCGATCTCCACCGTCACCTTTGGAGCGGGCAACTGGCCGCCTTCGCCCGGCTTCGCGCCTTGGCCGATCTTGATCTCGATCTCTTCGAGGTTCGGATCGGCCAGATAGCCGGCCCAAACGCCGAAGCGCCCGGAGGCGAATTGCTTGATGCGGCTGGCGCGGATGGTGCCATAGCGGCTGAGATGCTCGCCGCCCTCGCCGGAATTCGACATGCCGCCGGCCATGTTGGTGCCATGGGCCACCGCCTCATGCGCGGAGGCGACCAGCGCCCCGTGGGACATGGCCCCGGAGGCGAGACGCCCGGTGATTTCCGAGGCGGGCTGCACCTCTGCTAGCGGGATCGGAGCGACCGCGGGGCGAATACGGGAGAGATAATCCTCCGCCATGCCCGCCGCTTGCACACGGAGCGCGCCGCCTTCGACCCAGTGGCCCGAGACGTCCTCGCCGAAGCGCTCCACAAGGGATTGCGCCACCGCGTCGAGCCGGCTGATCGGGCTGCCCTTCGCTTCGGTCAGCGTGATGCGGTAATCGCCCAGCTCGAGCGCCTCGACCTTCAGCCCTCGGATCACGAAGTCCCGATTGCCCGCGCGGTTGAACAACGACATCTCGCGCTTGATCTCTTCGGCGTCGCGCAACGGCGTGATGTCGGCGGGGAACGCCAACACATCGCGCAGCGCCGCAGGCCGGCGCTGCCGCTCATCGGACATCATCCGCGAGAACGCGCGATAGCCCGGCGTGATCTGGAAGGCGTCGATCTGCTCGGGCGTCAGGCGCTCGAAGCTGGTGTTGACATAGGCCGCGTCATCCACGCCGAACGCGTCATCCATCTGCCGCAGCGTGAGCAGCCGCAGAGGGTCGATCTCCCCATCCAACGCGTTGGGATCCTCCGCCGGCCCCGCCGCCGCGGCCGGGCGCTCGGGCAGTCGGATCTGCTCCTCGGTCATGTCGACGAAGCCGCGCACGGCCGTCGCGCCGTATGAATGGCCTGCGCCTTCCGCCCGCTCTTTGAACAGGCCCAAGATCGGCACATCCGCCTCGCCCGCCACAGTGAGCGCCCGCTCATGCCAATCGGCGACCGACTGGGCCACCGTATTGAAACGCACGCCGCCCACGGGAGACTTCATATTTGGGAAGTATTTCCGGAACACGTCCTGATTGGTGTCGAGGAAATTCGGCTCAAAGAACTCTCCGCCCGAATAACTTTCCACCGTGCAAAGCCCGACTTTGCCCATGGTCTTCATGAGCGCTTTCTCGGCGGCTTTTCGGAACGTGCGGTACGCGGCGACGGCCTTGTCGCCATATTTCTCCTCGGCGCGCATCTGCACCGCGAGCGCGTAAACCGCCGCCCCGCCGAAGCCCAACGCGCAGGCGATGTGATGGGATGAAGCGATCTGCCCGCTCTCGATCACCAGCGAGACGCGGAGCCGCAGACCCTCTTCGATCAGGCGTTGGTTCACCGCAGAGACGACCAGCGTCATGGGCAGGCAGGCGCGCTCCCGGCTCACATGTCGGTCGCTTAAGATCGCGATCCCGCCCTGCTCCCGCGCGAAGTCGACGACCGCGTCGCCCAGTCGGTCCACCGCCCCGATCAACGCCGCTTCATTCGCCGCCGGATCGCCGAAAACGGGCGCGTAGAGCATATCGAACGCCGCCCAAGGCGTCTCGGTCTGCGCCTTGATTTGGCGCATGTGGCTCATCTCAAGCACCGGCGTCGGCACCACAATCTGGCGCGCTCCGGTGAGCCCGCGATAGGGCTTTTCGCCGAGCGCCACGCGCAGCGTCATGCCGTCCGCTTCCCGGATTGAATCGAGCGGCGGATTAGTGACCTGCGCAAAGCGCTGGCTGAAATACTTGGCGACCCCGCCCTCATTGTCGCTGAGCGCGTTAATCGCCGCGCCATAGCCCATGGCGGAGACTTTCTCGACGCCAGTGGCCAGCATGGGGTCCATCAGAAACTTAAAACTCTCCTGATTGAGGGTGTAAGCGACATAGCGGGCCGACCGATTGAGCGGCTCGACGTCATGATCAACGGCTGAGGGGACGCCCCCCGCGGACGCCGCCGGCTCCGGCAAATCCTCGACCAGGATCTGCGCTTGCTCGAGCAACGCCGGATAGTCCCGACGCGACGCCAGCATCTCCAGCGCGTCGTCCGTTCCGAACACGCGCTTGGCGTCATGGTCGTAGAACAGCATCCCGCCCGCTTCGATGCGGCCGCGGCGGATCACCGTCTCCGGCTCAAAGAAAATCTGCCCGGCCTCGGACATCACCGCCAGGTAGTCCTCGGTCTCCACGGACCGCAGCGGGCGCAGACCGAGCCGATCCAACCGCGCGCCGATCACTCGGCCGTCGCCGAACACCAGCGCCGCGGGGCCGTCGTTCTTCTCCTCGTAAAGCGAAAAGTACTCCAGCATCGCCCGCACATTCGGCGCGATTTTGGCGTCGTTCTCCCAAGCCGGCGGCATCATGGAGACCACCGCGGTCACCAAATCGAGCCCGTCTTCAAACACCCGCGCGTTGATGGTCTGGTCGAAACGACAACTGTCCGACTGCCCGTTGGGCCGGATGATCGCCTTGCTCTTCGCCAACGCCAGCGCCGCCTCGGAAAGGCGGTTTTTCTTATCGGTGTTCAACTCGCCGTTGTGCGCAATCAGCCGGAATGGCTGCGCCATGGATGGATGCGGATCCGTATTGGTCGAAAAGCGCGTGTGGAAAAACAGCGTGTGTATCGCGTGATCAGGATCGCTCAGATCCTTGAAATAGGGCACGATCTCCCACGAATTGAGCCGTCCCTTCAACGCCTGCATGCGGGTCGAGAGGGAGAGCGGATAGAGGCCCTCAAGCGTCGCGTCGGTATAGGCGACCGCCTCCACCGCCAGCAGCGTCTCGTGGATCAGGCTGTCCAACTCAGCCCCGCGCACGCCGTCTGGGGCTGCGAACACCCATTGATAGATGGGCAGCTGCAGCTTCACGCCACGCGGCTCGATCTTCTTATTATTCACGGGCGCTTTGCGTTGCTTCAAGATGCGAAGGCCCGCGGCCTCGAGCTTCTCGACGATCACCCCAATGGCTTTGTTTCGCGGCTTGGCGGCGTCCGGCAGAAAGAAGTTGCCGACGCCAAACGCGCCAAGCTCCAGTGGCTCACCCACAATCTTCGAGAAGAATTGCACTGACAAATCAATGGAGACGCCAGCGCCGTCACCCACGCCTTCGGCGGACATGCCGCCCCGATGCGGCACTGCGCAGAGCGCCTCATGGCCTTTCAGCAGCAGATCATGAGTTTGCACGCCATCTTTGCGCGTCAGAAAACCGACGCCGCATGAACTGCGCTCATCCGACGGATCGTACAGGCCAAAGCCCTGTTCCGCGGCGACCCCATTTTTCTCAAACTGCGTCAATGGCGTACCCGCTCCCTCACCGCGCCCAGGCGTGGGCGAAACCCTGCGCCCGCGATCACGCGAGCAAAAGTGAGCCGCAGCGCCCGCTAGCCGGGCCCCGCGCCTCTCCCATCGCCACGCCGGGCGAGATATGCGGACCGTGGATCAAACGGCCCCTCGCAAGTGCTGGAAATACAGCAACGCAATAATACGGCGCGCGCGCGAGTTCAGTCAAGAAGTCTGTCCGACCCGCAGCTATAAGCGCCTTTCGTCCGCCCACAATTAAGTCCAGCACGGACTTCAAGTGGGCGATTTTCTCGAAAAATCAAATGGGGCCGCTCGGCTGGCGCTCAAATAATCGACAATAGAGCCCGCATCGCCACGCGCGTCGAACCATCAGCGAACGACCTGCAGGAGCCACGGGAGGGCTGCGCGCTCGAGCCCCCTCCGGCGCCGCCGCTTGCCGAGCGCCCTCAGATGGCGCTTTAAGGATGACAGTGTTCGAAACGAACGAACCGCCCAGAGGGAGGAAAACCATGGACGGCGATATCTTCAGCGCCCAGGAGCTCGCCAAAGCTCCATTCAAGCCGCGTTATGAGAATTACATCGGCGGGGAGTGGGTCGCGCCAAAGAGCGGCGCGTATTTCACCAACATCTCACCGCTGAACGGCCAGCCGATCGGCGAGATCGCGCGCTCCAACGCGGCGGATGTGGAGGCGGCGCTCGACGCCGCGCACAAGGCCGCCAAGGCGTGGGGCGAGACCTCGGTGATGGAGCGCTCCAACATCCTGCTGCAGATCGCGCAGCGCATGGAGGAGAACCTGCCCCAGCTGGCCGCCGCCGAGACCTGGGACAATGGCAAGCCGATCCGCGAGTGCCTGGCCGCAGACATTCCGCTCGGCATCGATCACATCCGCTATTTCGCCGGCTGCATCCGCGCCCAAGAGGGCGGCATCTCCGAGATTGATAAAGATACGGTCGCGTATCACTTCCATGAGCCGCTGGGCGTGGTGGGTCAGATCATCCCCTGGAATTTCCCGCTGCTCATGGCGATTTGGAAGATGGCGCCGGCGCTCGCCGCGGGCAATTGCATCGTCCTGAAGCCCGCGGAGCAGACGCCGGCCTCCGTGCATGTGCTGATCGATTTGATCGGCGATCTCCTGCCGCCGGGCGTGCTCAATGTGGTGAGCGGCTTTGGGCTCGAGGCGGGCAAGCCGCTGGCGTCGTCCAACCGCGTGGCGAAAGTCGCCTTCACTGGCGAGACGACCACGGGCCGACTGATCATGCAGTACGCCAGTGAGAACATCATCCCGGTGACGCTGGAGCTCGGCGGCAAATCGCCGAATATCTTCTTCGAGGATGTGGGCCGCGAAGATGATGACTTCTTCGACAAAGCGGTCGAGGGCTTTGTGATGTTCGCGCTCAATCAGGGCGAGGTGTGCACCTGCCCGAGCCGCGCGCTCATCCACGAGTCGCTCTATGACCGCTTCATGGAGAAGGCCCTCGCCCGCACCAAGGCCATCGTCCAAGGCGACCCGCGCAACATGGAGACCATGCTCGGCGCGCAGGCGTCCTCCGAGCAGAAAGAGAAAATCCTCTCTTACTTCGACATCGGTCGACAGGAAGGCGCGGAAGTGCTCACCGGCGGGCGCGAGGCGCAGATGTCCGGGGAGCTACAGGGCGGCTACTAT
>JBCCTM010000036.1:0-15752 GCA_039198535.1 Pseudomonadota bacterium | reverse complement strand
GGCAACCGAGGTATCGGTGACGATGGCGCGAATCCGAAGGATCGTTGCTCGCGAATTTGAAAATCCATCAGTCTGCGGATCGAGGAAACACTAAAACCCGCCTCTCTATAGGCTTTTTCAGCGGCTCGATTGTATTCGCCGAATGTTGGCAGTTGACCGGCGAAGCGTTGACCTGGCCGATAGTGTGAGAAGAATTTCTTTTCCATGCGCCGATGCCACGTCATGTGCTCACTGGGCGTGCCGCGGGTTGGGTTGCCGAGGATGGTCACGCTCGCGCCTCTCCCATGGGGCACTGCGCCGCCCATCATCGACTGCATGTTCAGATGCTGGATCTCCATGGGAAATCTGAACTCCGTCCGGTCGCGCTGCGTCAGATGTAAATGAAGTGTCCCTTCTTCCATCGATTACTCATGTGCTTGAACTTGCGAGTCCACCCACACGGGAAATGCCCGGCGCACAAAATTAAGTGGGCCCTGTCATAATAGTCTGGAATGTCTGTATCCCGAATGACAGGTGTTTCTCTAAACGCATAGACTGCTGCATACATTTTCAAAGAGTAAAACGCAAATTGTGCATGGTCTTCATTGAGTATGTCGCTGGTTTCTATCGCCTTTGCGAAGATCTTTTGCTTGAAGCTTGGCGCAATGTCGTCAAATATCCCAAGTATTTCATTTACAGGGTCGGCGAAGAAGAACCAAGTCGGGTCCATTGGGAAAAATTGGTGGAGATGGTCACACGTCTCTTGAAAAAAACGATTTCCCAAGAAAAACTCTGAATACGTTTCCAAAGCGGTCTCGATATCTTTTTTTTGAAATCCGCATGCGGGGTCAAGCTTCGAATCTTCTCCAATATTTTCGAACCAGCTGTCCTCCGCCATGAGGCGGTCAGCGACCGCCCGAAGGCGATCGCATTCCATGTCGAGGCTGGTTTTCCAGATCCTCACGGGTCAGTTCTTCTGATAAAAATGACGGGCTGGGACCCTGACCGGGCTGGGCAACCGAGGGATCTGTGAGGATGGCGCGTATCCGAAGGATCGTTGCTCGCGGATTTGAAGATCCATCAGTCTGCGGATCGACAGCGCGCTAAATGCCGCCTCTCGATACGCCTCTCTCGCAGCGCTGTTGTACTCGCTGAAAGTCGGAAGTCGGCCGGCTAAAGCGCCACCGGGCCGATAAAATGAGAAGAATTTCTTCTCCATGCGCCGATGCCACGTCATGTGCTCACTGGGTGCGCCGCGGGTCGGGTTTCCGAGGATTGTCACGCTCGCGGCTCTCCCATGGGGGACCGCGCCGCCCATCATCGACTGCATGTTCAGATGCTGGATCTCCATGGGAGGACTCCGTCCAGTCGCTGCGTCAGATGTAAATGAAGTGTCCCTTCTTCCACCGATTGCTCATCGGTTTGAACTTGCGGGTCCAGCCGCAGGGGAAATGCCCCGTCCTTAGTATTTCATATGCTCTAATATAGAAATCCGGTATATTCGTGCCTTTGATCACAGGGGTCTCTGAGAAAGAGTGGATTACTGCATACATTTTCGCAATGGCCCAGACAAAGTGCGCATGCCTATTGTCAAGCGCAATGCATCTATTGTCCAAATAACCTTGGACCTTCGCTAATAAATCTGGAAGCGTTTCGTCAAACCTAATCATCATCTCTTCTACTGGATCCGCAGAAATAAACCAGGAAGGATCCATCGGAAAAAAGCGGTGCAGATGATCATATGTCTCGGTGTAAAAGCCAAGATGTTTCGCCAGGCCCGAGAAATTCTCCAAGCCTTTCTGTATTTCAGGCTCCTGGAACCCGAGCGCCCGGTTGGGTGGATCAGGCTGCCCGACACGGGAGAACCAAATGGTTTCTGCGTCGATTTCCTGTGCGACCGCCCGAAGGCGGTCGCTTTCCATATCGAGGCTGGTTTTCCAGATCCTCACCGGTCACCTCTTGGACCAAAAGTGCCGCGCGGGGACTTGAACAGGCTTCGGGAGCCGAGGAAGCGGGGAGTGCGGTGCGAAACCAAATGCGCGCTGCTCCCGGATCTGCAGATCCATCAAGCGTCGAATGGCCGAGGCGCTGAAACCGGCTTCGCGATAAGCGCGCGCCGCGGCCGCGTTGTATTCGGCGAAGGTTGGAAATTGGTCTGGAGCAACGCCACGAGACCGGTACGGCGCAAAGAAGCTCTTCTCCATACGCCGATGCCACGTCATGTGCTCACTGGGCGCGCCGCGGGTTGGGTTGCCTAGGATGGTCACGCTCGCGCCTCTCCCATGGGGGACCGCGCCGCCCATCATCGACTGCATGTTCAGATGCTGGATCTCCATGGGAAATCTGAACTCCGTCCGGTCGCGCATGCCCCGCAGAGCGGTATAACTCCCCATCCAATACGGGTTTCGCACTCCCGAAGATATGGCTGCAGCCGCGGCTTGTTGGCGCGCGGTGTATCCGGCCGCATTGGGGTTTGCGGCCTGGAATTGCATCTCCCAACGCGTGTATTGAAGCGCGCGTAGGTAGATCTGGGCGTTGCTCAGGACCTGCCGAGGGGTCGTTGCGGTCGGCATTGCGACCGGTGGCTGACGCCAGGCCGGGTCGAGACGGCGAATGGCCGAGAGCTCGCGGCTGGTCTGGCTGCGGATGATTGAGAGTTGGGTGATCTGGCCGGGAGAAGCGCCCGCCATTGCAGATCGAATGGAGCCTGTGTGCCCTCTGCGACGCTGCACATCGTGCGTGTCCTCTCGGCCCGCCGCTTCCATGTGCAGCTGGAACTCGAGTTCCTCTTCAAGACGTTGGCGCAGGAGCGGGGCGGCGCGCCGCAGCTCGCTCCGCCGTTCTTCGATGGTGAAGCCTTCTGCGGCGAGGCGCCGGTCGAGATCGATGACGGTGGCGACGCCGGTGGCTTCCAGGCTCTCAGCGATCGGATCCCAGTCATCCAGGGCCGGGCGCTGAAAGGTCGGTTGGACCTCCGTTTGCAGCCAACTCCGGAGATCAGGATCCACGCCGCTTTCCGCCAGCGCTTGATCGGCTGATGTGGCGCGAGGTTTTTCTTCCGACCGCTCGGGTTGGATCGGCCCCGCCGGTTCCAATGCTGGCCCGGCGGGTGTCGCCTCACTCGGCTCTCGCGCCGGGGCGTCGTCGCCTCTCAGGGTCGAAGGCTTCGGCCTCGGCTCACCGCCCAAAAAGAGGATGAGTCCCGGTTGCCAAGAGGGCGTCGGAGAGGGGAGGGTCGTCGCGCAATTGCGGGGAACGCGGATTGGGGGACGGCGGAATTTTTAGATCTTTTGACAACGCCCTCGGCGCGGATGAGCGGCGGGTGGCCGTTGGGGCCCGGTCGCGCGCCCGCTGGCTGAACGGTCGCGCAAGAGCCCGCTTGGGCGCGGCGCGCCTGCGCAGCGCGCTGCTGCGCGTCGTCGTGGCCTTCGCCGTGTTGCCCGGGCCGGTCGCCTTGGCTCGAGAGGGGGCGCCGCCTCTCGTCACGCTCACCAAGGCGGGCGCGGCCGAGGGGCGGACGGTGGTGCTGATCCACGGGCTCGCCTCCAACGCCGCCGTGTGGGACGCGACGCGGGACGCGCTGGCGCCGGATTATGATCTGCGCATTGCGCAATTCGCCGGGATGGCCGGCGCGCCGGCGGCGGAGATCGAGGGCGCGGTCCTCGAGCGCTACACGGCCGCGCTCATCAGCGCCCTCCGCGCGGAAGAAGGCCGCGACATCGTGCTGGTGGGGCATTCCATGGGCGGGGCCATCGCCCTCAAAACAGCGCTGGCCGCGCCGGATCTCGTGGACGAGCTGGTGATCGTCGACGCCGTGCCCTTCCTCGCCGCGCTGTTTTTCCCGGGCGTGCAGCCCGCGGCCGCGGCGGTGCAGGGCGAGGCCATGACAATGGGCATGACCGCGCAACCCCGGGCCGCCTTCCTGTTGCAGCAAAAGGCCGGGCTCCGGCGGCTTCTGAAGACCGAGGCCTATCGTCCGGTGGTCGAGGATTGGCTGGAGCGATCCGACCAGCGGACCGTGGCGCGGGCCATGGGGGCGCTGATCGCCACCGATCTCCGCTCGGATCTCTCCGCGCTCTCGCAGGACATCCTCGTGCTCGCCCCTTGGGATCCGACCATCGGCCTGCTTAAGTCCCAGGTGCGCCTGCTCTATGAGGCGCAATACGCCGCCGCCCGGTCCGCCAAGGTCGAAATTGTCGACGGCGCGTATCACTTCATCATGATCGATCAGCCGGCGCGCTTCTTGGAGCTGCTGCGCGGGGCCCTGTCGGACTAGGCGCCGCCCCCGAGACTTCCCTTTGAAAATTAACCCTGAAACGGGATGTCTGCGGCGTGGCGCCGCAGACGCTTGAATGGTCCCTTCATGCTACTCCCCTTCGCGATCACAGAAATTTACGCCGTCACTTGCGGCGTTACAGGGAGAGAGTGATGCTCACCTTAGCCATCATCGCCGGCGGATTGCTGTCGGTGGTCTACGGCGCCTGGGCCATTCGCAGCGTCATGGCCGCCGATGCGGGCAACGCGCGCATGCAAGAGATCGCCGGGGCGATCCAAGAGGGCGCCCAGGCCTATTTGACCCGCCAGTACACCACCATCGCCATCGCCGGCGCGATCATCTTTGTGATCGTCGCGGCTCTTCTCGGCTTCCTCGTGGCCATCGGCTTCGCCGTCGGCGCGATCCTCTCCGGGGCCGCGGGCTTCATCGGCATGCTCGTCTCCGTGCGGGCCAATGTGCGGACCACCCAAGCGGCGAGCCAGAGCCTCGGCGCAGGGTTGGAGATCGCCTTTAAGGCGGGCGCGGTCACCGGGATGCTGGTGGCCGGCCTCGCGCTGCTGGGCGTGGTGCTCTACTACGCCTTGCTCACCGGCGCCCTCGGCTACGCGTCGACTGACCGCGTGGTGGTGGACAGCTTGGTGGCCCTTGGCTTTGGCGCGTCGCTGATCTCGATCTTCGCGCGCCTCGGCGGCGGCATTTTCACCAAGGGCGCCGATGTGGGCGGCGATTTGGTGGGCAAGGTCGAAGCCGGCATCCCGGAAGACGACCCCCGCAACCCGGCCACCATCGCCGACAATGTGGGCGACAATGTCGGCGACTGCGCGGGCATGGCGGCTGACCTCTTCGAGACCTATGCGGTGACGGTGGTGGCCACCATGGTGCTCGGCTCGATCTACTTCGCCGCCACCCCGGCGCTCGCGGAGAGTGTGATGCTCTATCCGCTGGCGATCTGCGCGGTGTGCGTGCTCACCTCCATCGCCGGCACGTTCTTCGTGAAGCTCGGCTCCAACAACTCGATCATGGGGGCCCTCTATAAGGGCTTCATCGTCACCGGCGTGTTGTCGCTGATCGCGCTCTATCCGGTCACGATGATCGTGTTCGAGGACGGCATGGCCACGCAATTCGTGATCGAAGACCTCACCTTCACCGCCATGGATTTATTCTGGTGCGGCGCGGTGGGCCTCGTCGTCACGGGGCTGATCATCGTGGTGACGGAGTATTATACCGGCACCGATTATCGCCCTGTGCGCTCGGTGGCCGAGGCGTCCGTCACCGGCCACGGCACCAATGTGATCCAAGGGCTGGCGGTGAGCCTCGAGGCCACGGCGGGCCCGGCGCTGATCATCATCGCCGGTATCATCGTCACCTTTGAGCTCGCGGGCCTGTTTGGCATCGCCATCGCCGTCACGACCATGCTGGCGCTGGCCGGCATGGTGGTGGCGCTCGACGCCTTCGGCCCCGTCACCGACAACGCCGGCGGCATCGCCGAGATGTCGGATCTGCCCGAAGACGTGCGCAAGACCACGGACGCGCTCGATGCGGTGGGCAACACCACCAAGGCGGTCACCAAAGGCTACGCCATCGGCTCAGCCGGCCTGGGCGCGCTGGTGCTGTTCGCGGCCTACACGGAGGATCTGAAATTCTTCGCCGCGCAGCCGGACAATTATTTCTCGGGCATCGACGTCACCTTCTCGCTCGCGGACCCGTATGTGGTGGTGGGCCTGTTCTTCGGCGGGCTGCTGCCCTTCCTGTTCGGCGGCATCGCCATGACCGCGGTGGGCCGAGCGGCCGGCGCCGTGGTCGAAGAGGTGCGGCGGCAGTTCCGGGAGAAGCCAGGCATCATGGAGGGCAAGGACAAGCCGGACTATGGACGCGCGGTGGATATGCTCACCAAAGCGGCGATCCGCGAGATGATCGTGCCCTCGCTGCTGCCGGTGCTCTCGCCGATCGTGTGCTTCATCGCCATCAACGCCATCGCCGGCAAAGAGGCGGCGCTCTCCGCCGTCGGCGCGATGCTGTTGGGCGTGATCATCACCGGGCTCTACGTGGCGATCTCCATGACCGCCGGCGGCGGCGCCTGGGACAACGCCAAAAAGATCTTCGAGGATGGCTTCACCGACAGCAACGGCCAAGCCCACTACAAAGGCTCCGACGCCCACAAAGCGGCGGTGACCGGCGATACGGTGGGCGATCCCTACAAGGATACGGCCGGTCCGGCGGTGAACCCGATGATCAAGATCACCAACATCGTCGCCTTGATGATGCTGGCGGTGCTTGCGCACGGTTGACGCTGCGCGGAACGCGCTGAGCGTGAGACGCGGCCCCAATCGGGGCCGCGTTTTCTGTATGGCGCGCCGCTTTACGCCGTCGATGGCGCCGCGCGACGTTTCTCTATGGTGGTCGGGGCGATCTGCGCCTACATTTTCGAAGGGAAGGGCGCGACAGGAGCCCTGCGACATGAGCCAGACGCGATCATGACCGCCAGCAACGTCGACCCGAAAACCGCGGCGCGGGCCGCGCCCCAGCAGCAGGCTTGCGGCGGGCTAGGCCCGCCAACCGCGGACGCCTTCGCCCAAGCGCCCCGAAAAGCCATCGCGCTGTTCGGAATGTCCGGCGTCGGCAAAACCGTGCTCTCCACCCGTCTGCGCAAGTCCGGCGAATGGTTTCACTATTCCGTCGATTACCGCATCGGCACGCGGTACCTTGATGAGCCCATCGTCGATCTCTTCAAACGGGAGGCGATGAAGTCCCCACTGCTGCGGGAGATGCTGTTGTCGGACAGCGTGCGGCTGGAGTCGAACATCCAATTCGAGAATCTCGCGCCGCTCAGCGCTTACCTCGGTCAACCGGGCGATCCGCATCGCGGTGGGTTGGCCTTTGACGAGTATGTCCGCCGTCAGCGGCTCCACCGCGACGCCGAAAGCATGGCGATGCTCGACGCGCCGCTGTTCATGGAGAAAGCGGAAGCGCTTTACGGGTATCCGCATTTCCTCTGCGACACCTCCGGCAGCCTGGTGGAGGTGGTCGATCCGTTCGATGATGAGGATCCCATCCTCTCCACGCTGAGCCCGCATTTCCTGTTCGTCTATATTCGCGGCGAGGCGGATCATGAGGCGGAGCTGGTGCGGCGGTTCGAGCAGGATCCGAAGCCGATTTATTATAATGAAGCGTTCCTTCGAAAGCTCTGGTCTGACTATCAGGCGGAGCATTCGGTGGCCGCGGAGGCCGTCGATCCGAACGACTTCGCCCGCTTTAGTTTCAAGCGCCTCATCCGTCGTCGCGCGCCGCTCTATCAGGCGTTGGCGGACCGCTGGGGCGTGACGCTCGCGAAAGACGCCGTCGCCGATGTGCGCGATCCCGCAGCCTTTCTGGCGCTGATCGAAGCGGCGCTGCGCAAGCGGGAGGCGCTGGGGCCGAGCGATCCAGCGATGCCCGCCGCTGAAGCGCCGGCCGGCCAAGCCGCCGCGCCGACGCGGCCGGCCTAAGGGCTGGGCGGGGCCTGCCATGGGAGCAACCTTGTTTTGGCTCTGCGCGGCCGTTTTGACGGTCGCAGCGCTTGGGCTCGCGCTTCGGCCGCTTTGGGCGGATCGCCGGGGGGCGCCGCCCACGGTCGCCCATGACGTGGCGGCCTATAAAAGCCAACTGGCGGAAATTGATCGGGATCGCGCGCGCGGCGTGCTCACGGAAGCCGAGGCGGAGGGCGCGCGTCGAGAGGTGGCGCGCCGTCTCCTGGCCGCCGACGCCGAGCGCTCGGAGGCGGAGGATTACGCGCCCGCGCCGCCCGCCATCGCCCAACGCGCGCTCATCGCTCTGGCCCTGACCGGCGTTGTGGCGGCGGTGGCGCTCTATGGGGGGCTCGGCGCGCCCGCCCGCCCCGGCGCGCCCTTCGACGCGCGCAATCTGGAACGCGAGCGCATGGCCGCGCTGTTGCCGCAGGCGGAAGCGGAGCGGGAGGCGCGGTCGAGGGGCCTGGCGGAACCGCCTGCGCTGACGCCGGAGGACGCCCGCATCGTCGCCTCCATGCGCCAGGCCTTGGCGCAGCGGCCGACCGATCCTGAGGGCCGCTTGCTGCTGGGCCGCGCTCTCCGCAGCGCCGAGCGCCCGGCCGAGGCGTGGCCGCTTTTGGCCCGCGCCGCGCAACTCCAAGGCGAGGCGGCGGCGCCGGCGCTGTTCGTGGAAATCGGCCAAGCCATGATCGCCGCGGCGGGCGGTTATGTGAGCCGGGAGGCGGTGGGCGCGTTCTCCCGGGCGCCGGACGCGCCGGTGAGCCAATACATGTTGGGCGCGGCGGACGCCCAACGAGGCCGCAACCGATTGGCGTTGGAGCGCTGGACCCGGCTGTTCGCCGGCAATCGCAACGCCGCGTTCGCGCCGGCGTTGGAGCGGCAGATCCGCTCCTCCGCGGAAGTGCTGGAGTTGGACGCGGACGCGCTGATGGCGCGGCTCGGCGGATCGGTTCTGGAGGAGGGCGCGACCCGACCTACGGCGCCTGGGCCCACGGCGGAGGATGTGGCCGCGGCCGCACTGATGGAGGAAGGCGAGCGCGCGGCCATGGTCGAGGGCATGGTCGCGCAGTTGGCCGAGCGACTGACCCAGGAGCCGCGTGATCTCGATGGCTGGGTGCGGCTGATCCGGGCGCAGGGCGCGCTCGGCCGTCGGGAGGCGGCGGAGACGGCGCTGGCGGAGGCGCGCGCCGCCCTGGCAGACGACGCCACCGCGTTGGCCAGGCTTTCCGCCGAGGAGCGCGCGCTTCAGCGCATGCTGGCGACGGGCGGGAGCGCCGCCCCATGAGCGACGACCCACGAGCGACGACCCATGAGCGATGACCGCCCGCCGCGCGCGTTGGTGACCGATGATGTGGAGGCCGCGGCCGCTCTCTGGCCGCCTCAGGGCCCGCTGATCGGCCTTGATCTCGGGACGAAGACCCTCGGCCTGGCGGTCTCCGACGGGCTGCGCCTCTCCGCCAATCCGCTTGAGACGCTGCGGCGTCGGAAGTTCACCCAAGACGCCGAACAACTCGAGGCGGTGATCGCCGCGCGCGGCGTCGGCGGCGTTGTGTTGGGCTTGCCGCGCAATATGGAGGGCGATGAGGGGCCGCGCGCGCAATCGACCCGCGCTTTCGCCCGCAATCTCAGCAATCGCCCAGGTTTTGCGGAAGCGATCCCCGCGATCTTGCTTTGGGATGAGCGTTTATCGACTGTCGCGGTTGAACGGACGCTGCTGGAGGCTGACGCGTCCCGCCTGAGACGCGCCGCGGTGATAGACAAGCTGGCGGCGGCCTATATTCTCCAAGGAGCGCTGGAACGCCTTCGTCACCTTCGCGGCGCGCCGGATCAAGCTGACGAGCTCTGATCAGGGGCTTGTGATGCGACGGCCGGCCGTGCGCGTGTAACGTCGGCGGCCGTGTAAGCGCGTGTGGCGTCAGGTTGGTTCGGCGAGGGAGTGAGGATGGTGATGTCGCTGCGCGTCGTTTTGGCCGGCCTGTTCATCACTGGCGTGGCCGTTCTGCGCTTGCAGCGCCCAGAGCTGTTTTCAGATCCTGAGATTATCCTCGCGCTCACCGGCGTCGGCGTGGTGCTCCTCGCGCTCTGCCTTGAGGAGATCCGCGCGCGGGCCTTGCTTCGGAGAGACCGGGCTCTTCGCGAGCGGGGAGCCTGGACGGGATCGTCCCGCGGATCCGACGCGGATGACGACGGCTACGACGCCTATGACGAAGATTGGCGGGAAGATTGGCGGGATTATCGGCCCGGAGAGAGGCGAGGCCGATCAGATGAACGAGTCGCGCCATCCGCATATGGATGGGATGAAGCGCCGCAGGGGCGTCGCGCGGCGCGCGGGTCGCGCATGCAAGCGCGCACCCTCGCCGAGAGGCGCCCACGCCGCGCCGGGCGTACACGTCTATCCCGTGAGCCAGGGGCTTTCGCCCGGCGCGCGCGGATCGCGCTCCGGGCGCTGGCTGTAAATCTGACCATTTGGTGCGTTATGATCGGCTGCGTGTTGGTCGCCTACGCCAATCGCGCGCGGATCCACGAGCAGGCGGTGATCACGCTCAGCGCCTTTCGCCCCGGGGAGCCCATGGCGCTGTCCTCGGTGGAAGCCGTGCTTAGCCGCGATGGGGCGGGGCATTTCACGGCCGTGGCTGAGGTGAATGGCGGCTTGGTGCGCATGTTGGTGGACACAGGCTCAAGCGACGTGGCGCTGCCATTTGAAGAGGCCAAGCGCCTCGGCGTCGACCTCGACGCGCTCCGCTTCACCCGCGCGGTGATGACCGCCAACGGCCAAGCCATGGTGGCGCCGGTGGTGCTGCGGGAGGTGAGCGTCGGGCCGATCACGTTGGTCAACGTGACGGCGTCGGTGGCGGAGCCGGGCCGGCTCGGCAGCCCGCTTCTCGGCATGAGCTTTCTGCGGCGCTTGAGCGAGGTCTCCATCCGCGGCGACACGCTGCGCCTCAAAAGCTAATCGGCCCCCGCTCTGCGGCGCGCCTCTTCTCGCAAACCCGCACGTGACCCCTCGCCAAGCCGCGCGCGGGGTGCGACATAAGGCGCAAATGAAAACGCCTTTCAGGCAAAACAACTTTCAGGGAGGAGCGCCCATGGACGTGCAGGCGTTTGTCGACGGGGCGAAAGAGAGCTGCCCGATCTACGGCTTTCTCGGCCTCGAAGTGCTTCAGGCTGAGGGCGGCGTCTTCAAGGCGCGCATGCCGCTGAACAAAGACACCTCGAACCACGTCAACATCATGCATGCGAGCGTGCTGTTCGCTCTCGGTGAAATGTTGGGCGGCCTGGTCGCGGCGAAGCATTTGGCGAAGCCCGAGAAGTTCCAGCCCGTGGTGCGGGGCCTGAAGATCGACTTCAAAGCGCCGGCCCTCACGGCGATCACCGCGGAGGCCAGCTTCTCCGAAGCGCAAGCCGTCGAGATGAACGCCAAGCTCGACGAGACCGGTAAGTTCGACTTCATCCTGAAGGCCAGCCTGACCGACGCCAATGGGACCGTGGTCGCCGAGACGGAGGGCGATTACGCCATCCGGAATTTCCTTGGCAAATGACCGGTGAACGCCGAGCGGCCTTTGCCGAATAAACTCAAGACAGGGAGGAACACTGACATGACCGAAGCTTACATCATCGACGCCTGCCGGACGCCGCGGGGCGTGGGTAAGCGGGGCAAAGGCGCCCTCGCGGAATTCCATCCGCAGCATCTGGGCGCCACTGTGCTCGCCGCCCTGGCGGAGCGGAACGACCTCGACACCGCCGCCGTCGACGACATCATCTGGGGAACGAATTACCAGCGCGGCTTGCAAGCCAATGATCTCGGCCGCATGGCGGCGCTTGACGCGGGCTATGACGTAAAGGCCTCCGGGGTCACCCTCGATCGCTTCTGCGGCTCTGGCATCACCTCCGTGAACCTCGCCGCGGCGCAAGTGATGTCCGGCTTTGAGGACATCGTCATCGCCGGCGGTACGGAGATGATGAGCTTCACCGCCGCGGATATGGATCCGACAGCGCCGCCCATGATGGACAGCGGCAACAAGCGCCTGCGCAAGCGGCATCCGCAGTCCCAGCAAGGCGTCTGCGCCGACGCCATCGCCACGCTGGAGGGCATCGACCGCGAGGCTGTCGACCGCCTGGCCTATGACAGCCAGCAGAAGGCCGCGATCGCGATCTCCGAAGGCCGCTTCGAGAAGGCGCTGGTGGCCGTGAAGAACGAGGATGGAAGCGTCGCGCTCGACCGCGAGGAGTTCCCCCGTCCGCAGACGACGCTGGACGGCCTCTCGGAGCTGAAGCCGGTGTTCGGCGCCTGGGCGCAGATCCCCGTTGATGAAGACGGCGCCACCTATGGCGACATGATCACATCCGTCTATCCGCAGCTGAAAGACGGCATGGATCACATCCACCACGCCGGCAATTCGTCCGGCGTCGTCGACGGGGCTGCGGCGCTGTTGCTCGCCTCAAAGGACGCCGTCGCGCGCCATGGCCTGAAGCCGCGGGCGCGGATCGTGGCCACCGCCAATATGGGCGATTGCCCGACGCTGATGCTGAACGCGCCGGTGCCGGCGGCGAAGAAAGTGCTGGATAAGGCGGGGCTGAGCCTCTCCGACATCGACCTCTTCGAGATCAACGAGGCCTTCGCGGTGGTCGCCGAGAAGTTCATGCGCGATCTCGACCTCGACCGCTCAAAGGTCAACGTGAACGGCGGCGCCATCGCGCTCGGGCACCCCATCGGCGCCACCGGGTCGATCCTGATCGGCACGCTGGTGGATGAGCTGGAGCGCACTGGCGGCCGCTATGGCCTCGCCACCATGTGCGCCGCCGGCGGCATGGCCCCGGCCGTGATCATCGAGCGCGTCTGAACCCAACAGCTCCGGCGGCGCCTCACGCGCCGCCGGGGTCGTCCAAAAATGCGCGAACCAATGCGTTGAACGCCTCCGGAGCCTCCCGCATGGGCCAATGCCCGGCGTCGAGGAGTTCCAGCCGCGCGTTCGGCGCGGCGTCGGCCGCCGCCTGCGCCGCCGTCAGCGGCACAAGCGCGTCCCGTACGCCGTGAATAAAGAGCGTCGGCTGCGCTAACGCTGCGAGTTCGTCCACGAACACGGTGCGCAGGCTCGCCGGCGTCATCTCCCCGCGTTGGAAGTGTGTGAACGCGGCCCCGCCGCCCGCCGCCTCAAGCGCCGCGGCGACGTCCGACAGCAGGTCCGGCGTCACCCGCGTTGGATCGGCGAACAGCGCCCTCACGGCGGCGCGGAGCGCGGACGGCCTGCGCCGCATCCAGGCGAAGGCGAGCGCGTTGAGCGGCAGCTTGGTGAGCAGGTAGCTCAGCGGATGATACGGCGCCCGCGCCGCAACGCCGTAGCTCGCCACCGGGATCAGCGCGTCCACCCGTTCCGGCCTTCGCAGGGCGGCCCAAAGCGCGGCGCCGCCCCCCATGGAGACGCCCGACAGCGCCGCACGCTCGATCTCCAACTGATCCATCAGCGTCATCAGCCATTGGCCGAGATCAGCGATGGTGTAAGGCCGGCCGAAGGGCGTCGACCCGCCATGGCCTGGCCAATGGGGCGCGATCACATGGAAGCGTTCAGCCAATTCGGGGATCAAAAGCCGCCAGGAGAGCGCCGGGCCATCCAGCCCGCCGCCATGCAGCAGCAAGACGCGCCGCGCGTGGCCGTCGCCCGCTTCGAGATAGGTCGCGTCTCCCGCAGGGACGCGGACCACTTTGAGCGCCGCGCCGGCCACGCCGACGGGGCCTGATATCATTTCCACCCTCGACACCGCGCGCCTCTCCGCCTATGTCCGCCGCTCCACCACGGGAGGTTTCGATGTCGGAAGATAGCTCAAAGCGGGGGGCGGCTGAGCCGTTGTCCTGAGCTGTCGCGCTCGGCCCTAAGGTGGGCCCCTGCGCCGCGTCGCCCCCATCTCCATCCAATTGCTTCGAATTGCTGCGCCCTTCGGCGTGGAGGATGACGCTCGCGCGCGTACACTGACGCGCGATGGCGCGCCGCCGCGGGGCGCGGAGATGGCGCGCGGGCGCGACCCCGCCGCTGACCGGAGAACGGTCATGAGACACCGAGACCATAAGAGAGAACACGACAGACGCCTTGAGACCCTGCGCAACATCGGCGTCCTGGCCCATGTGGACGCCGGCAAAACGACGCTGTCCGAACGTCTGCTGTTCGCCGCCGGCGAACTGCACCGGATGGGCGAGGTCCATGACGGCGCCAGCGCTCTCGATCACAGGGGCGTCGAGCGCGCCCATGGGGTGACCGTGAGCGCCGCCGCGGCCGTGATCGACTGGCGCGACCATCGCGTCACGCTGCTCGACACGCCGGGCCATGTGGACTTCGCCCAGGAGGTGGAGTGCGCGCTGCTGGCCATCGACAGCGCCGTGGTGGTGCTGTCCGCGGTCGCCGGCGTGGAGCCGCAAACCGAGAGCGTCTGGGCGCAAGCGGACCGGCGGGCGCTGCCGCGTCTGGTGTTCGTCAACAAGATGGACGCCGTCGGCGCGGATTTCGACCGCGTCGTCGCGGAGGCGGGAGCCAAGCTCGGATCTCGGCTCGCCGCGCTCCACTGGCCGCAGGTGAGCGAGCATGGCGCGATCGGCATGGTCGATCTGATCGACCAGGTCTGGCTGACATGGCCCGATCCGGGCGCGGACGCGCTTGGGCCCGAGCATCTGTCGCCGCGGCGCGCGGCTGTGCCGGATGGGCTCCGCGGTGAGGCCGCCAGGCGGCGCGAGGCGTTGGTCGAAGCGGCGATGGAGACCGGCGCGCCGGACGAGGCGGCGCTCGCCGCTTGGCTGGAGGGCGGGGCGGTGGACGCCGCGTCTCTTCGCGCGCTCCTGAGGCGGGCCTGCGTGGCGCGTCGTCTGGTCCCCGTGCTCGCGGGCGCGGCTTATCGCGGCGTTGGCGTCACGGCGCTGCTCGACGCGGTGGTCGAGCTCTGCCCGAGCCCGGCCGACCGCGGCGAGGTGATCGGTCGCCAGCCTGGCGCGGACGGCTCGCCCGAAGAGCGGCGCGCGCCGGACGCGAGCGGGCCCTTCGCGGGGCTGGTCTCGAAGGTGGCGGTCACGCGCTTTGGCCCGGTGGCCACGCTGCGGGTGATCTCCGGCGCGCTGCGGCGGGGCGATCCGCTGGCCAATCCGCGGGCGGACGCCATTGAGCGGGCGGGGCGTTTGACGCTGCCGCTGGCCGATGGCGGCGTGGAGGCGGAGGCCGCCGCGGCCGGCGAGATCGTCGCGGTGTCCGGGCTGAAGCACGCCCAGGCGGGCGACACGCTCTGCGCGCCGGGCGCGCCGGTGCTGTTCGCCGAGATGGCGCGGGCCGCTCCGGTGATCTCGGCGGCGATCGAGCCGGTGACGGCGGAGGATCAAGCGAAGCTCGGCGCGGCCTTGGCCGCGCTCTGCCGTGAAGATCCCTCGCTGCGGGTCGAGACCGACGCCGAGACCGGTCAGCTGCTGCTGGCGGGCATGGGCGAGCTGCATCTGCAGATCGCGCTTGAGGCGTTGGCGGCGGAGCGGGGCGTGTCCGCGCGCATCGGGCGGCCGCGCATCGCCTATCGGGAGACCATCTCCCGCCCGGCCGAGGCCGAGCACACGCTGCGCAAACAGTCCGGCGGGCCCGGGCAGTTCGCGCGGCTGCGGCTGCGGCTGGAGCCTGATCCGAGCTTGGGCGACGGCGTCGCCTTTGAGGATCGGACGGCGGGTGGCGTGATCCCGGCGGCGTTCATGCCGGCGGTGGAGACGGCGCTGCGGGCCGCGGCGGCGGAAGGTCCTTTGGCGGGGTATCCCGCCCAGGGGCTGCGGGCGATTGTGTTGGACGGGGCGCATCACGCCCAGGACAGCTCGGCGCTCGCCTTCGCCAATGCGGCCCGGGCGGCGTTCCGCCTGGTGTTCGCGGCGGCCGCGCCTCAATTGCTGGAGCCGATCGCGCGGATGGAGATCCGGGCGCCGGAGCCGCATCTGGGCGCGGTGATCGCGGATCTGCAGGCGCGGCGCGGCGCGGTGTTGG